>JALVVU010000027.1 GCA_027023255.1 Desulfurococcales archaeon | reverse complement strand
CAATCCCCACAGGTGTTGGGGATCTCCCTACCTCCGCAACTAGTACCTTAGCGCTCACCCCGCTGCGGGACCACTTAACAACGTATATTGGGAAGCCTGAGAGTGCCTCGCCGTGTTCTGAGGCCTGCGCCTTAGTGACGTTTGGCTGTGTTGAGCTTATTATGTCCCATACTTCTGGGAAAGCTGATTCCATCAGCTTCGAGGCCGTATCCACTATTGCGTTATTCGCGCTTGCTTGAGCGCCTATAGGGACGTGTGTGAGTAAGGCTGTGAGTAGCATGGCAAGGATTAGGGAGACGGTTATGGTGCCCTTAATTATCAATGATTGTTACCCTCAGTACTGTTATCTGCAAGGAATTAATAAGTGGTTCAAGTCTGCATTTTTTAAGTCGCTTTACGTTTCTTCAAGAGCTCCTCAATCGCTAGTTGCGTTAGTGAGCGCTCTCCTATCTCCTTCCTCAGTAGCCTCACGAACTCCTCGAGCGGCACGTTACTGACTTGTTTGTTCCCTCTCGCTCTTACCGTCACGGTACCGCTACTGGCTTCCCTGGGCCCCACTAGCACCAGGTACGACACCGCATCATCGTATGCCCTCCTAATTTTCTTCGATGGCGTCTCCTCACTTAGGTCCGCCTCGGCCCTAATCTCAGCCTCCCTGAGCTTTTCAGCAACCTTAACCGCGTACTCCCTAGCAACGCTCTTAACGGGGATCACCCTAACCTGTACGGGGCTTAACCATGTTGGTAGGCGGCCAGCGAATTCCTCTATTATTATAGCCATGAAGCGCTCGACGCTGCCCAGTATCGCCCTGTGGATCATGACTGGCCTTTTCTTGCTTCCGTCCTTGTCCACGTACTCTAGCCCGAACCTCTCGGGCAGGGCGAAGTCCACTTGAATGGTGCTGCACTGCCACCACCTACCTAGGCTATCCCGGAAGTGCACGTCTATCTTAGGGCCGTAGAACGCGCCTTCACCCTCCTTGATCTCGTAAGGTAGCCCCAGCTCATCCATAGCTGCCTTTAGCGCATTGGTTGCCTTCTCCCACATTTCCTCGGTCCCTATGTGCTCCTCAGGCATGGTTGAGAGGTTCATGCGCACGTCCTCGCCCTTAAAGCCGAAGGTCTCCAGTACGTAGAGTATTTCCTTGAGGATCGCCTTTATCTCGTCCTTGACTTGATCCTCCCTCAGGAATACGTGGCCATCATCCTGCGTGAAGCCCCTAACCCTGAGCAACCCGTAGAGTTCACCGCGCTTCTCCCACCTGTACACCGTGCCGAACTCTGAGAGCCTCACGGGTAAGTCCCTGTATGACCGTGGCGCTGATTTATACACAAGTATGTGGCCGGGGCAGTTCATGGGCTTTATGCCGTACTCCTCTCCCTCAACCTTAGCTAGGACCATCTTGTCCCTGTAGAGGTAGTAGTGGCCGCTGACCTTCCATATGGTTGACCTGAAGACGTGGGGGGTGTAGACTTCTTCATACCCTAGCTTCGCGTTGACCTCCCTTATGAACTTAATCAGTTCCTCCCTAATGATCTGGCCTTTTGGATGGTAAATTACTAGGCCAGGGCCCACTTCCTCGTGGAAGGAGAACAGCCCTAACTTCTGCCCGATGACCCTATGGTCCCTCTTTGATGCTTCCTCGAACCATTCAAGCCATTCTTTAAGCCCTGCCTCGTCCTTGAACGCCACGCCAATAAGCCTTACGAGACTAACGTTCGTTGCTGGGTTGTGGGCTGAGACGTTAAGGATCCTCACGGCACCTACCTTAGTTTCTGAGGGAGTCACTCCTGGCTCTAGGTACGCTTTGAATCCGTTTACGGTGTAGGCGCTTGAGTACCCTAGGAGCTGTAGGAGGTCATCGCCCCGAATGTCTTCCTCCCCTAACGCGCTTATTTGGGCGCCCTCCCCCTCTATGGCTAGTATCCTCTCCTCCAGCTTCCTCACTTCCTCCTCGCTGGGCCACTTACCCTTAATGGGTTCGAAGTCGCATTTGAAGCCCCTGTCATCCACACCACATCCTAGGGGCTTCAAGAGGTTTCCAAGCTCATCATTAACCGCTTTCTGCAGTAGTAGTGCGGCCCTAGCGAGGAGGGCTATATCCAGGTTAATTATCTTGTTTGGCGTGACATCACACCACCACGCACGACTAATGGATTAGGGATACCTTAAAATACTTGCTGACCGTGTCTGCGGTGATACCCCGGTGGTGGACCATACGGGCTCATGGGAGGTGCCCTCCCAGCGAGTTGGTCAAGTATGAGTTTCGCGGCGTCCCGAACCCTCATTCCCGGCGGTACTATTACGGGCTTCATGCCAAGGGTTGAAAGCATTGCTGAAGCATTGGGGCCGAACGCCGGCCCTGCGACGACCTCGCATCCCTCTTCAGCCAGCATCTTGGTTACGCGGACACCGACGCCCCCGCCATAGGTTAAGGCACTGTTTCTGATTGTCTTAACGTGTCTTACCTCACCTGACTCGCTTATGTCCACGATTACGAAGGCTGGTGCCCTACCGAAACGTGAAGCAGTTATCGCGTCTAGACCCTCGCCCTGTTCTACGGCTATACCCACCCGAACCATTGCCGAACACCTTGACTTTTCGATTAGTCTTAATTATCTCTACCGAAAACGCCTTATTAGCTTGACGTTCATATGTGTGGTTAACTCACTGGGAAGGCGGTATTATCTCCGGCACGTAGGGCTGCGGATTGGCGGGTACGTGCTTAAGCCGCCATGAGTTCCAGTCCTTGATCACGCGCTCTATGATCTTACCCACGACGTCTCTCACTGCGGCCGCCGCCGGGGAGTCGGGGTACGCTTGAGTTACGGGGGAGAGCCTAGCTACCGCCTTAGGTACGGTGTCGTCGTAGGGTATGCTTCCTAGGAAATCGATGTTTTCCTTGATAGCGTACTCGATTATCTTAGCTTCTATGGACTCACTCAGCCCTGCCTTGTTAACCACTAGGGCGGCAGGAAGGCCGAAGTGCTTAACCACCCTATGAACCCTCATGAGGTCCTCCAGCGATGCGGGGGTAGGCTCAGCAACTAAGATAGCTGCCGACGCGCCCGCTAGTGACGCTATTACCTGGCAACCTATGCCTGCTGCCGCGTCAACAACGTATATCTCGGTGTCGTTACCCCAGAGCTTTCTTGCTAGGGTCTTAACTTCCGTCACTAGCTTGCCGGAGTTTGGGCGTCCAGGGATGAGCTTAGCCCCAGCGATACGTACCTTACCTACTCGAGTGGTCCCTGCACGTATCTTCCCTGAGGACACCTTAATCCTGGTTATTGCCTTCACTGGGCACACTAGGGAGCAGGTTGCGCACCCTTCGCAGAGGAGTTCGTTGACCCTGTATTTGCCGGTTCCCTTATCCTTGAGTATCGCCTTGTATAGGCAGGCCTCCGCGCACGCTCCGCATCCCACGCACTTAATGTCGTCTATCCTCGCCACCCACCCCTCATAGTAGTCCTCCTCAACGCTCCATTCAGCACCTCCCAGCACTAGGTGGAGGTTCGGCGCGTCAGCGTCCGCGTCAACCGCGGTCACCTTGACGCCTAGTTCCTTAAGCCTCAGGGCTAATTCCGCTGAGATTAGGGTCTTACCGACGCCTCCCTTCCCCGAAGCTATTACTACCTCGATCAAGTATCACGCACCCCGCACAGAAGCTACTGAGGCGACGGCGCTTGCGAGAGCCCTTAACTCCTGCCCTGCCGCGCTTCCCTCCCTTAACACCAGTGGCTCTCCGCTCACGTACGCATGAACTACTTCATCACTGTACGGAATCCTAGCAACGACCGGTACCCCGTACCTACTCACAACCCCGGCAACGATGTTCTCAGGCGCTAACCCATGCTTATTTACGACTACCCATGTCCGCACACCTAGCTTGGACGTCAGCTCAAGTATCGCGTCTAGGTCGTGAGCGCCTAGCGGTGTGGGCTCAGTTACCGCGAGCACCAAGTCAGCCGTGCTCAAAGCCTGAGACACCGCTATCCCGGTTCCAGCCGCTGTGTCGATCACAAGGAAGTCCGCACTCTCCTCACTAGCTAAGCTGACGGCTTCCTCCCTAGCAGCTATTACTGCCGGGGCGACATGCTCCTCACCCTCCCTCAATCTCCCGGAGACAAGTGTTAAAGTGATATCGCCAAAACGTGCCTTACCCGCACTCACCTCACCTACCACCCTCCACCCCATACGAATGGCGCCGAACCTACATGCGTGGAAACACGCCCCACACCCGCTACACATCCTTGGTATCAGGAAGGGCTTACCGCCTCTAACACTAATTAACGCCCCCGTATCACAGACGCTCGTACA
>JALVVU010000026.1 GCA_027023255.1 Desulfurococcales archaeon | reverse complement strand
GGGAAGTCGGTGGGTACGTCGTGGGCGGGCATACCGAGGTCACTGACGCCGTAACGCATCCTCTAGTGATAATGACGGCGATGGGCTTAGCTAGAAAGGAATCCATAGTTAGGACTTCCGGCGCTAAACCAGGGGACGTAGTAATCATGACTAAAACGGCAGGGATAGAGGGGACGGCGGTTCTAGCTTCAGACTTCAAGGAGGAACTACTCCGCAAGGGAGTCCCTCAGAGGGTCGTGAAGGAGGGGGAAGCGCTGATAAGGCAGGTAAGCGTTGTTAAGGAAGCCCTAACCCTAGCTAAGTACGGGCTCGCTAACTCAATGCATGACCCCACAGAGGGTGGGGTAGTCGGCGGGTTAACGGAGATAGCCTACGCCTCCAACATCTCAATAATAGTTGACGAGACCAAAATACCGCTAAACCCGGTAACGAAGTTACTGGCCTCAGCAATGCGTGTTGACCCGCTGAAGATGCTCTCCTCCGGCGCATTACTTGCGACGGTTCCGAAAGACAAGGTGGGTGATGCGTTAAGGGTGATTAGGGAGGAAGCGAGGGTAGACGCTACCGTTGTGGGTAGGGTGGTTGAGAGAAGCGATTACCTGCTCCGCTTAATCCATGCAGATGGTAGTGCTGAGGAGTTTAGGAGTCCGCACGTCACCGACGAAATCATGAAGCTTTGGCTGGAAGCTGGGTAGGAGGAAGCCATCACACTTAATGTTCCCCTAAGTAAGATACCTGCCTGGGTGGGGATGTTGAGTGAGGACGAGGTACAGGTATCACAGGAGTGCGTTGTTAGGAGAGCCAGGAGAAGTGATTTAAGAGACATATACTTGATCGAGGTTAAGTCATTCCCATACCCCTACCCCATGGAGGCATTCATAACGTTCCTAGTACTCTACCCGAAGTACTTCTTCGTAGCTGAATGCGGCAACCGCGTCGTTGGGTACGTGACTGGGGTTAGGGAGGAGGACGGGTCTGGCCACGTCATGTCGTTAGCGGTACTGCCCTCACACAGAAGGCGTGGTCTTGGGTCAGCACTACTTAGGGTGCTTGAGGAAGCCTTCCTCAGGGACGGTGTCAAGAGGATATACTTAGAGGTATCGCAGAGCAACAAGGAAGGTATTAAGCTCTACAGGAAGTTCGGCTATAAGATGGTTGGTGTTAAGCAGAAGTACTATCCAGACGGTTCAGACGCCTACGTGATGGTTAAGGAGGTCCATACTTAACTTACGCACGTACTCTGCGCAACTGGGCAAGGCGTAGATCCTCAGTATCCCCATACACCTCGGAATGTTACTTATTATTGAGGCACGGAACTTAGTTATGGGAATGGAAGTACCTGCGCCCGTGATAACCCTGACACAGTTCTCATCAGATACTATCTTCACGGTGTCGAAGTAGGGTTTAACGTCGTGCTTCCCCACACCAGCACTCCTTAACCTCTCCTTGAATTCAGTAAGTGCGTTACTCAGCCTCTCACTCAACTCACGTGGATTGTACGTTATCCTGTCTAAGATCGTGTGGTACCCTTCCCTCCCCAGGTAAAGGCGTATCAAGTTCCTCAGAACATTATCGCCTAAGCCCTTCATCATCACGTAGTTCATCAACCCACCTATAAAGAAGTCGTCCCATAGGTAGATCTTACCCGCCCTAACAGCCCTCCTAACACCGTCGCCGGTGGTGAAGGGACCTAGGATCTCCCTTACCTCAGGCTCCTCAATCATTTCCTCATATATGGCGTTTATGAGGAGCTGGTAGGCAGTTATTGTCTTGTGGTAGTACACCGACCTATACATGTGGAACCTAGCTATATAGAAGGATTCAGTGGCTTGAACTGCTTTCTCAGGCACCGCTACGTACCCTTCTTTATCCACCGTTAACGTAGTCGTTATCCTGTGAATATCTATTAACCCGTACTTTACCCCCGTATGCAGGGCGTCACGTAGCAGGTAGTCCAGTCGGTCAACGTCTAAGTCACTACTTAGTAGCATGTTGTATGTTGGGTCCTTATGCCTTCCCGACACTATGGCGGCAACTTCCCTAGGCTCGATACCGTGCTCGCTTAATGCGTCCTTAATGTGTGGGTCCTCCATTATTATCCAAGCGCTTATATCCTCATGTGTCACCTGAAATCTCTCTTTGAAGTAAGTTTCAATCGCGTGCGAGTACGGTGTGTGGCCGACGTCGTGAAGTAGTGCAGCGACCTTCAATAACTGGAGGTCATCCTTCGAGATAAGGCCTTCCCTCAAGAACTTACCAGCGATACGCCCCATCAAGTACATGGCTCCTAGGCAGTGGGAGAACCTCGTGTGGACAGCACCGGGGTAAACAAACCATGCTTGCGCTAGTTGCTTCACCCTCCTTAATCTCTGGAAAGTGGGTGTGTCGATTATGCGGAGTTCTAGGTCGGTCAGCGGTATGTAGCCGTGAACCTCATCGTAGATGTACTTCACTGCATCACTCATGACCTCACCTACCCTAACAATGGGTGAATAAGGTAATTAGCGTGCCCTCCAGGAGTGTAAAGAAATAGCTACTGCGTTCTTTGCTTGAGTAGTCGTAGGTAGGGGAGCAGCACTTTAACAGCTGAGTCTATTGCCTCCCTTCGGAGTGACGGTTTCCTGCGCCTCAATTCCCCGGTTACGTCGCTTGGCACGGGGTACACGTCTGTTGAGAGCATCACGATCCCAGCGACAATGTCCAGGGCTTCGTGGGAGGAAAGACCTGTGCTCTTGCAGACGCACATTATGAGATTAGCAACCTTAGTGGAGATCTCTTCAATGTTCTTGACGGTGCATTGGCACGGGAGGCCGGTTGTCATTAGTTCCTTAGATAATGACCTTGAATATGGCCCGCTTGAGAGCCAAGCAAATCTATACCCTAACTTGAGTCCGAACAACTTCTGAGCGATATACGTTACCTTATGAATTAGTAGCGGATCTCTTAAGGCAGACATACCGAGGACCTTAGTTGCTAGGATCAATGCGCAGCACGCTCTACCCATGACCTCAGTAACCCCTAAATCAATCTGGTCTTAATCCCAGGTTATAAGGTGGGAATCAAATAAAACTCGACTGACTCAGGGTGGCTCCAGTAATACGGCTCAGTAAACACCTGACGCTGATATTACCTTATCTTATCAACATGATCGAGGTCGCGGTATTCACTATGACTGAAAGTGCCACAGAACCTATGTTTACCTCAGGGTTAGCACTCCTTCCTCTCGCCGAAAGCACTACTAGGTCATAGTCTCCCTCCTCGATGGTCTCAAGTATCTTGCTTGCCGCTGACTCCAGCCCAACCTCAACGTCGGTTACTACGACCTTAACCCGTACACCCGCACCCCTAGCTTTAGCCTCGATGTCCTCGACGATGGAGTTAACGTCGCCGACACTGCCGTCATTAGCTATCATGACGGTAACCCGTGACCCATACCTCTTCGCGAAGTCAAGTGCAACATCTAAAGCTTTCATGCTTGCGGCAGACCCGTCTACGGGGACCAGAACCTTCCTGAATAGGAAGCTGACCTCGTAGGTCGGTTCCCTGACGTACGTCACGGCAACCACCTACCAATACCTAGTGACTCATCAGTTAACCTTATCGACCGAGCCCCATCCTTAACTATTCCCGTGATTGCTCGTACGGCGTCAATGTTTTCCGGAACCACTATTGCCTCCTGGTGAACCATGTATGCAATGCCTGCCTCATTACCCTTAACCCATAGGCTCTCCGGCCACACGACTACTTCATAAATATCGCCGCACCTGCCAAGGTCGCGGGCAAGTTCCCTCACCTCAGCCGTCGAGGAAGCCATGCTTGACTTAAGCAGGACTATTCTCGGGGTCTCCTCAAAAGCCCTGATGATGTCCTCCCTACTGACGTTGCTGCCGAACCTAACGAACATTACATGCATGTGCGCGAGCGTGGTTGGGGCAACGATCGAGTACGTAATTATGTCTAGGTCGCGCCCGGCAACGCTTCGTACGTCCTCAGCGTGGTGTGATGGTGGCTTAGCAGGTTTCAGTAGTAAGCCCTCGATAGGTCCTTTCTTAACCTCCTTTAAGTCGGCACCCCTCCTAACTATGGTCACTCTAACACCACGTACGTTACTGGCTTTCCTGAACGCGTAGAGCACCCTCAGTATTCCAGTAGTGTTGCAAGACACTACTCTAACTGACGCCTTACCTAAGGCCGCCTCGTAAGTGTATAACGCATTGAAACTTACGTCGGCGACAGACTCCTCCTCACCGCCCTGGAACACTGCCTTAATACCTGCCTCCCTATATCTTCTCGCGTATGTCGCCCCTACGCCGGCGGGTGTGGCGTCAATCACCACGTCAACAGCCTGGAGGAGATCCTGGACAGTCCCAGCGACCTTAATTCCCGCATTCTCAAACAGTTCTTCCTTGCCTTCCGGAACGTACAGCCTTATCCCCCGAGCAGTAGCTGAGAGTGCTTCCCACGAAGGTTTGGTCTTAACCACACCAACTAATTCCATGTCCGGTTGCTTCATGACGGCCCAAGCCACGCGCTTACCTATGGTGCCGTACCCATTAACGCCGACGCGAACCCTACCCACTCGAATCACCTCCTTCCTTCGGGCTCTTCTTAAGAAACCTCTTAGCAGATTCCTCAAGCGCGGCTACCGCGGGCAGTGTTTCGCCTGAAAGGGCGAAGAGCAAGGCACCCCCGCCTGTCGATATGTGGATGCCTTCCCTGGCTTGGCTACGCGCCATCGCACCTAAGTGACCTCCCCCAATCACAACGAATGCGTTGCTCCTTAAGGCAGCCCTGAGCAGGTCTTCTGTTCCCGAACGGAATCTAGGGTCCTCAATACGTCCTGCCGGCCCACGCATCACCACCACCTTAGCCTCCCTTATCAACTCAGAGTACATTGCGACAGTGTATGGCCCGACATCCATGGGCTTACCGGTGAGGTTATGCACGGTTTCCTCAGCCACGGTACCGTCGTCCCTAAGCACCCTTAAGTCGTAGGGAGTGTCGAGGGGCGCGCCGGAGAGCACTGCCCTGCGAGCCCTCGGTATGAGTCCTAGCAAACCCTTCTCCTCAAGGAACTTCATTACGGTCTTACCCACCCTTCCTCCCTTAGCTACGTGGAACACCAAACCCACGAGGCCTGTGGTTAGTATCCTGTCAGCTATTCCATTCCTAGTGAGGTACTCGATTATCCTGATAGTGTCCCTCACCTTTGCACCGCCAAGCACGAATATCCTAGGCGGCTCGGACGCTTCCAGAACCCTCTGCAGGGCCTCAAGCTCCTTCCTCATTAACTCCCCCATAACGGAAGGGAGTACCATAGGAAACCCAACTATTGATGGCTGGGATCGATGTGCCGTTGCGAACGCGTCGAACACAAATAAGTCGAAGAGGGGTGCCAGCCGCCTCACTAAGTACGTCCTAGCCTGCACCTCCGGCGGCGCTTCCACAACCTCCTCCGAGACGAACCTAATGTTATCAAGCATTAGCACCTCCCCGTAACTCAGCTCCCTTATTTGTCTCCTAGCCTCAGGACCCATGACGTCATCAATAAACCTCACTTCCGTGCCAAGCAATGTCGAGAGTAGCTCGGCATGCCTGGCTAGGTCTCTGAAGTCCTCGTTCCCTGGCCTTCCTTGGTGAGTAGTTATCACGACAGCTGCTCCTCGGTCAAGTAATTTCTTTATGGTCGGTACATGTGCGCGCATTCTTGAGTCGTCTAGAATATTCCCTTCCTTATCCAGAGGACAGTTGAAGTCCACCCTGACTAGCACTCGACGCTCACTTAATTGAACATCGTCTAAGGTTGGGAGATTCTTAGCCCTCAAACAAGTTCCCAGAAATGATTAATCTAGGCTAAGCTAATAAACTTAAGAATAATCTAGCATTAATTACTTCATTTAGTAGTAAGGAATCAGTGCGCGTAAATCACGTAGTGAAAGTGGGTTCTCCCAATGTAGCGCATGGAACGAAAACTAACTCTTCTTTATCTTCCTCAACTTATTTAGTGGAGGTATGGATGGGCTAATTTCTATTTCCTTAACGAACTCGTCGCTATCCTCCCTCACAAGTACGTTTACGGGCTTCGAGAATAGCGTTATTGGGAGTGCGAACTTTCTCCAACTGCCTCTATCGAGGTACGTCACGCTCCATTCTTTAAGCAGGCCCTCACTCCTTAGGCTATCTAGGAACTTACTGTAGCTGAAGAGCTTCGTAAGCGGGATGAACGCGTTAATTACTGAGACACCTTCCGAAGGATTGAGAAACGCCTCAGGAAACATCGGGTGGGTCGTTAGTACTTTTGACACCCTGTGGATCTCGGCAGGATTACCTTTAATTACGGTCTTCACGTACACCGTGTCATACGGGTAGAGAGGCATAGTATCTAGCCTCACCCCCTTAAGCACCCCTCTAGCCTCTATATGGTTCTTGAAGTGCCTGAGCACCCTGATGTAGTTTATTGGCGACACGGGCTTCATTTCCTTATTAAGCTCCTCAGTAACCTTTCTCAGAGACTCGAAGGGATTAATCTCAAGCTTCCGTAGAATAAATAAGTCTATATCATCTATTCTCCCTCTACGCTGAACCTCCCTCGGTATTGATTCACGTGGAGCGGCCCTAATCATGTTCGCGAGATCTTCCCAATTAATCACTATTTCCCTATTTTTCACGTCGTAGTACCTCTTGAGGTTCGGCCTGCCAATTATGGAGTATGTTGACTTAATTACCTCCTTAGGCTCTCTGGGAAGCGCAGGGAGTAACTCATTCAAGAAGGTCTCTGCCGTACCCCTAGGTATTATGTAGGTTATGACCGTACCCCATGGAAGCGCAGGGGCATACTCCCTCATTAGGGACTTAAATAATTTTTCATAGGGTACGTACTCATTCAGAATTATCGTTATAACTTCAGCGTTTAGCTTGGATATCTCAACCACACCAAGAAACCTAAGCCCCTTGCTCTTCAGTAAGTTCATGAATTTCCACACCGTTGACGCATGAATTCCCATATCATCCGCGACACGCGTTATCTCCGGTATGTACTCGTAGCTCTGTATCTGGTCAATGAAGTCTATGAGCGAGGGATTCAAGTACCTCCTATAAAGGAAGTATGAATACAGTTTCTCAACAAGCTCTCGCTCATCCTGCCTCTCGCTTGTCAAATGGAAGCACCTCGTAGACTTTTTATCTGGAGGATTTATTAATTTAATGACCAAGAAATTGTGTTTCAATGAAGCTAATTATTTAGAAGCGGTATTCCCGATTTCATCATGTAATACGCTACTGAATCTCATTATGGAATAGGAATAAAAGTTGCATTTGACCATGCGTAGTGTCAACTCCTATATGATGTTTACAGCTACTGACGGTAGTATACAGTATTATATGACAGGAAGTTCTTTAGTAATTGTATTAAAACATGTTATTGTTTTCTTTTAAGGATTCACGGATATTTTATCGTGAATTAATGAATTACTTAGGTAGGTCTCAGGTTCAAAGAGAACCTCACGGCATCCAGTAGCGACTCTGTGACGTAGTCTGGGGGGACCTTGCATTCCTGCTGACCTCCTAGGAGCACAGCAGTCATTCCAGCCTGCTTGGCTCCTTCCACGTCCGCGCACCTATCACCTATCATTACCGCCTTGCTAGCGGGAACACCTAGTTTAGTTAGGCATGCACGAAATAGGCGCGGGTCAGGCTTCTTAGCCATGCAGTCATCGAACGTGACTATAGCGTCAAAGAAATGCCTAATCTTAAGTGCGTCGACTATAGCGTGCACTATCACCCTATCACCATCGCTGAGTAGGCCAACCTTACGTGCATGGGTTCTGGCAAGCCTTAACGCGTCCAACCCGTCCTTACGAAGGGTCGCGTACTTAGCATGGAATTCAACATGCATTCTCAATAACTCCTCCCTAGTTACGGCTGACTTAATCCCGTACTTCTTAAGTAGCTCCTTAAGCGCTAACCACGTCGCCTCGAGTGAGGGCAGTCCCCTCTCGACGAATTTTAAGTAAAGGCTTAAGTGTTCCTCCGACCTAAACACGTTTCCATGGAGCGTGGAGAGCTTCTGGGATAAGGCCTCATGCGCCTTCTCATCTGATTCGCTAAGTATTAGCGTCCCAAATAAGTCGAAAATCACCGCGTTCCTCATCATGTATGACCCCACTAACCCTCTCACTCCCCGCGAAAATAGCTTTAAGTCCTAGTAAGTGCTTAGGCTGGAGGTTCACGAATGAACTAACATTAAATACTGGTCTTCCCCAAGCATTTTATGATGTGAAGTAATGAGGAGCAGGCAAGCGCTTGCGCTGGGGGCGCTCCTGGTCGCCATTGGCGCGGTGGTATTAGTGCTTAGCACATTGTGTAAGGGTAGCACCACCCTATCCTGCGGAGACGTGACGTGGGTCAATAAGTCATGCTTCAAAGTGGGTGCGCCCGGCATACTCTGCGTAAGCAGCAACGCTTCAATCCCTAACTTGAAAGAAGTGAAACCCCCCGCGACTTGCCGTGGGGGAGTAGCTTACGTGATTAGGAAGCCTGGGGAGTACTGCATCCAGCAGTCCTTCAGAACCCTCCCCAGCATTAAGCTCTGCACAATTAAGGAGATGTCAGGTACTGAGTTAGCGGTATGGGTAAGCAGTTCGCTAATGGTGATTAGCGGACTGATACTCCTATACAGATACATAACTAGGGAGGAGGGGGACGGGGTTAAAGAGGAATACGTAGTTGGTGATGGACGCATTACGTGTAGGGCCCGAAGCCTCACGAGGCATGAATGCAGGATTGCGGGGGTAGGTGATCGCTCACCAGAGATTATACGCACGATATCTGAGTATCTAAGGTCAGCACTAAACTACAGGGTGCGTGACCTTCAGGAGGGATACGCGATCCTAGAACGTGGTAGCGCTCTTGGCTTCGGTAGAAAACCGGTGACGCTGCTCATACATGCCAAGGATAACGATATTATCCTAGAGTACAGTGTTGCTCCGCTACAGGCATCCGGGCTGTACGACTTAAGGGAATTCGCTGAAGAATTAAATTTACTGTTTGAGAATAGTGCGTTACGGGATCTACTAAATTCATCATCAGGTAAGCCCAGCGAGTAGGATTAGGTGAACGGGTGGTTCCTGCGCCACTTTTTAGATCTAGGCGGAGCCTCAGAGCTGGGCGAGGCAGGGTTGAGGATGGGAACGAATTAGCGTATGAACGGATGTTTAGAGATAAGGAGTAATGATGTTGAGTGCACCTAAAAAGGATTTAGTGAAGAAGGCGGTGGCTTAAACGGTCCTCTCTTCCTTAAAGTAGATCTTTCCGAGGGCCCTTGGTGGTGCTAACTTCCTTTTCAGTGGAGTCACCATGAATATAACCATAGCCACTAGGGCTGCCAGGTACGGTATCATCTTAGTTATGTGTACCGAGAGACCCAAGTAGCCTTGAAGCACGAACTTATTGTAGAGTAACTCAGCGAATACCAGTGCGGACAGTATCGTTAGTATGGGGTGCCTACCTGCCGATAATGAGATCGCGAACGCTATCCATCCCTGCCCCATACCCATGCCCTCGCTATAGGGTGCCGGCGTGTACGCTAGGAAGTAAAATGACGCGCCAAGACCTATTAGTGCGTACCCGAGCATCCCAGCTATTAGCCTAACGCGTAGCACGTTCACACCCAGCGAGGACGCCGCATGCGGGTTCTCACCAGCAGCCCTAATAGCAGCGCCTAGCTTAGT
Organism: Desulfurococcales archaeon; assembly: GCA_027023255.1. Lineage (GTDB taxonomy): Archaea > Thermoproteota > Thermoprotei_A > Sulfolobales > NBVN01 > WAOL01. The sequence continues at coordinate 7,677 of JALVVU010000026.1, read as the reverse complement.
CCTGCTGAGCATATAATGCACTAGCACGCCAATCACTATCGAGAAGATAATGAAGGCAACATCAACACCTACGTTCATGGGGTACGACACTACGGCGTTGATCTGGCTCCTTATCGGTACGGCGATGAGTGCTGCTAAGCCGTAACCGACGAACATTATGGATAAGCCTATAGCGCCGTGGCTTATGGGGAGCTTTGTTGCTAGGTAAGCTATCAGTAGGCCGAATGCCATCGCCACCACTAACGCAGCAACTGATCCAGCAACCGCGGCGCCAGCAAATAGAGCGGCTACGTACGCCACCGCAACACCGACCGTGAAAACACCGTCAATTGCTAGGTTAAGTATGCCTGACTTCTCGAAGAGCCCATGACCTATCGCAGTTAAGTAGTACGCGGCGAAGGCCGGGCCCACACCCAATATTATTGCTATTAACCCAGCATCCATTCTTGTTCACCTCCCCTCACGAACCACCTTAATACTATACTCCGCGAATACCCTGAGTACCGTGAATGTAGTTAGTACGAATCCTATGAGCACGTATGTCAGAGCCCCACTACTGATCATGGCACTACCCCCGCTTACCCCACCCAGAGAGGACTGGAGGTTTATGCCTGCCTGGAAGAGGCTCGCCACAATGTATGCGGCTATCGGGACGCCCCTGATGTCGAGCATGGAGAGCCACGACACTAGTATGGCAGTGTACCCTATGTTATGCGTGGGTGGCGTGGTTATGGTCTTTATCTTAATTAGCTGGTAGAGGTTCCCTGCGAACAGTATGGTGCCCACTAAGCCCGCTATCGCCCCGCTTATGGTTAACGCAAGAACTATGTACTTACGTACATTTATGCCGGCAGCCCTAAGTACTTGGGGATTGGATCCAAGTATCCTGAGCCTCAAGCCGAACGTCGTCTGCCTCAGCACGAACCAAGCTATCACGAATATCGCTATCATTAATGCGACCCCTTCCCATGTGGCCGTTGTTGCTGTACTTATCCTGCTGAACCTCAGTGCTGGGTGAAGGGCGTTTGAGAGTCCGAAGCCACTTGTCGATATAGTTATGCCCTGTAGGGGACCGTACACTATGTAGTTATACGCGTAATACGCTATGTAGTTCATGATCAGGGTTGTCGCTACCTCATCTATGTCTAGGTAAGCTCTCATTAAACCAGCTATTAACGCCCATACAGCGCCGGCGATCCCCGCTACGATGAGCATCAAACATATTGCGGCCCCTGGATTCATTGTGAGAGCCTCAACAGCGTACGCTCCTGAAACCGTCGGTGTGGGTAGGACGAACATCCCCGGCATATTCGTGTACTTAGGGAGGTCAGAGGGGGACACTATTATGTACCTCACAGCAACAGTTAATCCTATGAATGCAGACATTATCATGCCCCATATTATCTGTCCCTCAGCACCAATGTTCCACACGGCAGCGTTGAACGGTATTATCAGTGCGACACCAAGTATCGTTAACATGACGAAGGTCTGAAGCATCTGGGGGGATATGAGTGACTGGCCTATGGCGCCGTACACTAGTAAGGGGGGTACGCGCGCTAGGCCGTAAAGGGCTATCGTAGCGAGGAATATGCCGACAACTATGGATAAAAACGGGATTATTATCCCACCGAACTTAAGGGGTTTAACCCTCTTAGTTACGATGAGCCTCATCTTCACATCACCATTAACTTCTCAACCTGTTCACGCTCAGCCTTCTCGGCTGGGAAGGTCTTAACTATCCTTCCAGAGTTCATGACGGCGATCGTGTCACTTACTTGAAATATCTCATCTAAATCCTCCGACACTAGGAGTACTGCGAGCCTCTCCTTAAGCACTTTTTCTTTAATGATCTTCCTCACCATGACCGCGGTTACCTCGTCAAGCGCCCTGGTAGGGTTGTAAGCTACGAGTAGCTTCTTAGCTATCGATAATTCCCTTGCTACGAGCACCTTCATTATATTACCGCCTGAGAGGAGTTTAACCGGAGTCCTACTTGAGGGTGTAACCACCTTGAACTCATTGATTAACTTATTAGCAAGCCCTCTTATCTGCCCCCATTTAATGATTCCCTTGGCTATAGCGGGTAACATCGCTAGGTTCTCCTCAATGTTGTTCTCCATGGACACACCGAACTTCAGGGGTTCATCAGGTATGTATCCAATACCTAGGGATCTTACCTTGCCGGTACCCTTGTTCGTTACGTCCTTTAAGCCACCGTTAGCTAGGATGGCTACCCTTCCTTTGCTCACCTTCCTTAACCCCATAATAGCCTGCACTAACTCTAACTGCCCGTTACCAGCAACGCCAGCTATGCCGAGCACCTCGCCCGCCCTAACCTGCAGTTTCACGCCCTTTACCGAGAATGCTCCGTAGTCGCCCATAACCCAAAGATCCCTTACGTCGAGCACTACCTTATCATCTGGCGTTGAGGTCGGTAAGCGCTCGTAAGTTATCTGGGCCGAGCGTTCACCGAACATCATCTTCCTAACATCATCTATAGTCACTGTCCGTGTCTCGACCGTACCGACGTACTTACCTCTCCTAAGCACGGATATCCTATCAGCAACCTCTAGTGCCTCAGGTATCTTATGGGTTATTAGTATGACGGAACCTCCTTGAGACGCGAACTTCCTCATGAACTTATAGAACTTTCTCTTCTCCCTTATTGGCAGGAACGTTATTGCCTCGTCAAGCATTAGAACCTTAGCTCCAAGCATGACTGCCCTGAGTAACTCAACTAACTGTTTCTGCGTGTAGCTTAGCTTCCACACCTCAGTGTTAGGATCTACCTTAATACCTACCTCCTCGCTCTCCTCTCTGATGTAATTCTCAACTCTCCGTATGTTGGTCATCATGCCGAATCTCTCCAGCCCTAGGATAATGTTCTCGCTTATGGTCAGCGAGCCTATGAGCTGAGGTATTTGAGAAACGAGTGAGATCCCATGTCTGATCGCGTCTATAGGTGACGTAAAGATTACCCGTTTGCCGTTAACGTAAATTTCACCGCTGTCTGGGACGTACACGCCATACAGTATCTTAACGAAGGTTGTCTTCCCAGCCCCGTTCTCGCCTAGGAGCGCGTGAATTTCCCCTTTACGGAGTTCAAAGCGAACGTGATCTAACGCTAGGACACCTGGGAATCTCTTAACTAGGTCTTTTACTAAAACAGTTACCTCCCCCTGTGAGGGGGGTAATTTTTGCGAAAAATTGCTTTGTTTTAGGGACTCCGTCGTCCCGCGTCACCTCCTAAAATCACTTCTTACCGACTATATGTACCCAGTCCACGAACCATTGCATGGTCCATAGAGCGTCGTGGCCTAACCTCTCTCCAGCAGGTATAGTAACCTTAGCACCGGTCTTAATGTTGTAACCGCTTAGCGGGCCTGTGAATGGGTCGAACCTCGGCGCTATGTAGTAGTACTTCTCCTTACCACCGATGTATATCTTTGTGATGTTCATGTACTTGTGGGTAATTGACAGGCTATCAAGGGCGTTGAGCATAGGGGCATTCTTCATCTCCTCATATCTCTCCATCACTAGCTGGTAGACGCTCATCTTCTTCCCTGTTAGCTTGTCAGTTACCTGTATGTTCTTTAATATCGGTATGACCTTGGGGTTGATGTGCATGACGGTGCCATTGGGGAATACCCAGCAACCAAACTCAACGGCTCCTGAATTCAGGAGATCCCAGTAATCTACATTCTCCAAGTTATATGGCGTGTATACACCTGCCTTAATCTTCGCTAGAATGTCAGCGTATATCACTTCCCACCTGACTATCTGCCCGCTAGCGACGACGTCTGGACCGTAAATGTAGCCCGGACTGTAGTGGCTGAATACCCATATCTGCTTGTGCTGTTGCTTGTACAATTGTTCCGCGTACTCAAGTATGGCTGTGGAGTCCTCTGTGTAGGCAATTGCGTCGACATTGTACTGATTAACTAGGGTCTCCGCGGCTTGTCTAGCGGCCGTCGGGTTATACCAAGCACCTATCTCAATGACGTAGACCTGTATGTTCTTACCTAATTGCTGTCCTACCTCCTTAGCGCCTATGGCGAAAGCATTAATGTGCCTAACCAGCTCGGGCGTCAGGAAGGCAGCAACGTAACCTATGTGACCCGTCTTAGTTAATGCGCCTGCAATCAGGCCGTCTAGGTAGTAGATTTGATAGAGGTCAGCGAAATATGTGCCCATGTTCTTGTATCTGAGGTAACCACTGCAGTGGAAGAACAGTAAGTTCGGGTGGAGTTTTGCCTCATCGAGGGTTCCCTGCATGTAGCCGAAGGACGTGGTGAAGAATACTTGATATCCTTTCTGAATTAGTGACTCAATAGTGCTCTTGAGCTTACTCTCCGGAACACTCTCAACATAGGTTGTTTCTAACCAATCCTTGTAGAGTGCAGCCACAACCCTCCTGCCCAGATCATGCATGTAGCTCCATCCGAAGTCGCCTACAGGACCCACGTAAATCCAAGCGGCCTTAACCTTGCTAGGCGGGGTCCAAGAAGGCGTCGCTCCTCCGCCAGCGGTTGAGGTCACGGTCTTAGTCTGCGTGACGGTTACTGTAGCACCGCCTCCCCCACTACTTACGGTGGTGGTCACGGTCTTAGTAATAGTGGCGGTCTTACTTGGCGCCATGCTCATCCCAGCGTAGAACGCGGCAACACCAACGATTATTATAGCTATTACGAACCCGGCTATTAAGGCCGTCTTTGACAAGGTTGGGATTCACCAATGACATGTAATAAGCGTGCCTTTAAAAAAATGTTTGAACCCGATAATGGAGTATTAAATCCTCACTTAAGGGATAGGCTTTATCACAATTATTACGTGGATAAGTTAACCGTTATTGTTAAACAAGAATTAACCTATTAATCAAGATGGGCGTCACTATGAAATTAACATTCAGCATGTGTAGTTATTGCTCACTTATTGACCACTGAGAGGCGATTAATACATTATACTAGGAACAGGGAAGATACTACATGGGTAATAAAATGTCAGAAAAAGAAGGTAAGGGCGGGAAGAACCTAGAGAAAGAGTTGGCAGAAAGCATCACTAAGTTAGTAATGGCGAAGATAAGTGCGCAAGGCCTAGATGAGGAGACTAAGAAGAGGATAGCGGAGAGAGTCAGGAAGGCGTTAGAGGAGCGGGGCGTCTCAGGGGAGGGAATGGAGGATGCGCTGAAGGAATACTGGGATGTTAAAGCCCCGTTAATGGCTATATCAGAGTTCCTGAGAGACCTTAAGGAACCCATAACCGATCTCATTAAGGCAATAACGGGCGGGCTCAGCGGGGATCAGATAGGTAAGGATGTGGCTCAGTTCTACAAGCACTTAATCGAAGCCGGGATTGACAAGGAGTTAGCGCGTGAGATGACCCTAGAGTACTTCAGGAAAAGGACAGCCATGGCTGACCTAGGCTCCATGCTAATGAAGATGTTCTCCAAGGGCAAGGGATTCGTAAACGTAGGGGGATCCCGCTCAGAGGAAAAGGAAGCCGAGGAAGAGGAGGAAAGGGAGGGGGAGTCATAAACCCCCTCGGGGAACCCGCCCAGGTATTAAAACCTGGGTTTTCCCATGTTAAACTGATGAGTCAAACCAATGTAAACCTTTCCCTTACGTTAGTTAGAGAAGATGCTACGGGGAAAGAGCGTTGGGCGGGGAGGGACAGCGAAGCGGTGCAGAGGAAAGGCTTGCCAGGATAGAGAGGTTGTTAGAGGTGGTGCTACGCAAACTTCAAGTGCTTGAGGAATACCTAACAATGTCGGGAGCCGACCCAGAGGCTTCACTGGCTGTGGAGTTAGCTATGGTTTTCTCCCTCCCTGCCCACAAAGCAGTGAGGATGGCGTCAAAGGTAATGGAGCTAGCTAGGATGGCTGGCATTAGTGACCCAATAAGCATGGCCATACTTGAGGTGCTAGCAGTCTCTAATAAACCATTGACTGTGAGTGAAGTTACTAGAAGAGTGCGGAAGGTGAGGGGGACGGCGTCACGCAGGATAGTGACTGAACGAATACGTAAGCTCAGTGATAAGGGATTAGTAAAGGTTAGGAAGGCCGGGAAGAGAGTCTTGGTCAGCATGGAGTGAGGCTCGTGGGTGGAGGGTCTTGAAATTAAGGAGATGGAGAGTAACGTTCGCTAAGGTTACCGCGATTTTCTCCATCGCGTTACTAGGCTTCACGACTTTACTAGCACTCATCGAGGTTGCTCTCTACGCGTTCCTATGGATCAACTTCAAGCGCCTAACAGAACCCGTCAGGTTCTTCATTAATTCAGTTATTCGCGGTGTCCCCCCTAGCTTGGCGATGGAGCTCACAAGGATCTACAGGAAGGAGGTACTGGCGAGGTACTCGGTAAGGAACTTAATTAGATTACTGACTATGAGCAAAGGAATACGTGAATCCGTGAAAAGGTTTAGAGGGTAAGTCCTTATTAATGCGGTGGAATCCTATCCTTAAACGAGAGGTGAAGTTACTGGGGTAGTGGGGGTGTAGCGAGTTAGTAGGTAAGGTATTGCTAGTGCTGATGAATAAGGATAACGCCGAAGGACTAAGGAGATGTTTGGAGACCCTAGCTAGTCAAGAGGAGTGCAGGTTATGTGAGTGCTTCGACGTTCTGGTAATGGATGGTCACTCAAGAGACGGTTCCGACAAGGTTGTGGAGGAATTCAGCAAGCGTTACGGTTGCGTCAAGCTGGTGAAGCAAGCGGTTAAAGGAGGTGTTGGCCCGGCACGCGCCGAGGTTGTGAGGTACGCCAAAGAGCGTGGGTACCGGTACATAATTTGGGGTGACTCGGAAAACACCTACACGCCTAAGTATGTCTATTCACTGGTCAAGTGTGTGGATAATAATCACGAAGTGTTCTCGGGCTTCACTAAGGTTAAGCACACGTCCATATGGTCTAGGATATTCTTCTGGTATCACGCTTACCACATGCTCTTCAGTTGTGTTAGGGAGCGCCACGCCCCAGGCAATAATAAGCTCACGAAGATCACTGTGTTTAATAAGGTCATGTATCCACCCTCAACAAGAAGCGACGACTTCTACTTCAGCGTGCTGGCAATGAGGCGTGGAGTGAGGTTTCGTCACTGCCCGGAGGCTGAGGTCGTGGTTACTATGCCATCGAGCTTCAAGGAGGTTAAGGCATGGCAGAGGTCCAGGGTTAAGGGGTTGGTTGAGGGTGCATACATGATAGGAATGGGCTTCCCTCCAGACCTACCTCCCTGGGCTGCGTTTGCCTTACTTCCGTTAGCCGTGGTAGCCCTCATAATGGCTGCTGTGATGATGCCTTCTCCGATGAACTTGGTTTCCTACTCATTATTAGGCGTAATTGCTTTAGCTGTTACATGGCTTGTCATTAAGCTGGAGGGTCTGGCGATTAAGGCTTATAGTGAGCCAAGAAGGTTTCAAGGCGTCCTAGGGTTCCTAGGAATGTATCTGCACGCGCTTTTCACAACGTACTACTCCCTAAAGTACCTGCTGAAATTGCGGGGTGAGCGAGGAAAGCTTAGGGCTAGGCTCGAGGATATTTTGAGGTGCTTCGGCTTCGACCCGTCGCTAGCTAGGCTAAAGCACTAGACGTTAGGACATTTGCTTAGGTATTTAGAGGAGACCTTCCTCCTTTAAAGTACTTATGATTTCCTCAGTCTTCCTTCTGTCGAACGCTTTCTGTCGA
>JALVVU010000025.1 GCA_027023255.1 Desulfurococcales archaeon | reverse complement strand
TATCTAAGATAAGCTGAGCAAGCATCACCTCTATCTATGATCCCTACTAGCTGTCCCTTGTCATTAACTACTGGCACGCGTCCAATATCATTCCTAACCAGTATCATCGCCACCTCCGCAAGCTTAGTGTGAGGCTTCACAGTTATCGGCGGGGATCTCATGGCCTCACTAACCCTCGCCCCGTGCCTAGGGCCGGACTCGGACTCCAGCTCTATCCTAGTGTACCCTTTACGAAGCAGGTCATGCTGCGTTATGATTCCTACGACGTACATGTCCTTACGCCTGACTACCGGGAACCCGCTGTAGTTGAGTTTAACCATTTTCCTCCAGAGCTTACTTATGAAGTCGTCCGGGTACACGTATTCCACATCGGTAGTCATGATGTTCTCGGCCCTTAGGCTGTGCTTGGGGTGATCCCTGTTAAGCACTTCCCTAAGGTAAGACGTTAGTGACAGGACACCGACGTACCTATTTGAGGGTTCCTTAGTGACCGGGACGAACCACTCGTCAAGTTCTATCATCACCTTAAATGCCCTCTCACCGTCCTCGTCTGGTTTAAACGTGAGTCTAGGGGTGTCCATGACGTCCTTCACCAGGGCATTCGACCTCGTTGAGGAGAGGGCAAGTACCTCCTTCCGCTCAATTACCCCTACAAGTGTACCCGACTCGTTCACCACGGGGAGCATGCGGAGAGCGAGGTCACGCATTAGTGCTCGGGCATGCGTGAGTAAGTCATCAGGGGAAATCTTAGGGTAGAAGCGATCTACAAAGGAGAGTACACGCAATTTCACACCATTTTATGATCGGTTCCAAAGCATTTATCGTTTAACACCTAATAATACGGTGCCCTAATCGATGGAAACCTTTTTAAGGATCCTCGACGGGCCGGGGATAAACTTAAGGAGGGTTTCGGAATTCAAGCCGCCTAACCTGTACTTTAGTTTCTTAAAGAATGCGAGAAATTCATTAGCTATCTTAGTTGGGCGTTCATCTCCCGGCACTAATACGAAGTAAGCTATGGATTTCCTACGAACTAAGTTCTCTGGCCCCACTACTATGGTGTAGTACTTATTCTCGAGGACCTCCACACCTATTGCCAGCTCAAGCGGTATAGCACGTATATAGTTACGTTTACCGTACACCATGAAGGACCCTGTCGGGAGGTATTGGCCGGGGGGTGGTGACTTGCTGACCTGCTTCCCCCAAACCCAGTAAGCATCGAGGGCAGCAACGCCTTCATGCCATGCCTTGCTGTAGGAGACAGCAAGTACCGAAACCTCCCAGAGATCCTCTGGCGGCGGTTGCCTTCCTTCACACTTAATCACGAAGACGGGGGCACCATGTATGTCTGCGTGAAGGAAGATGTCATCATCATTTAAGTACTTCCTAACGACCTTCTCGTTTTGCTGTGCGTTTCTCCCCCCTATTGCTAGGAACCCGTTTGACGTAACGATCCAGTGAAAATGCATGTACCATTCACTTCTCGGAAGCAACGTGACTTTAGATTGCTCCTCCTCGAGGCGAGAGAGTTTTTCACGTAGTTTCTTCTCAAGATCCTTTATCGCCTGCTCCGACCTCTCCACCTTCTTCGCGAGCTTGCCGTACTCTCTACGCATGCTGAAGTATGCGGAGTTAATGTCCTGAGTGACGCTAAGTTCAACCTCGACGCCATCGATAGTTACTGTGAATACGCCTTTACGGGGATTGTAGGAATCCACATGACAAGAGTCCTTAACATGTCCCCACCCACTCTTCCTGACAGTACTGTGAACACATTCCCAAATCTCTTCGAGTTTCGGATAGTTTCTCTCGAACACCGTTAAGATCCTCCTCAACCTCTCACGGCGTTCCTCAAGGGATTTCAACTCATTGAGGGCGTTTTCAATGGTTCTCTTAATCTTCTCGACCTCCGCGTCAGCTGGTAAGAGCGTTCTTCGCTTCTCGACCTCCGTTTCTAGCCTAGCGAAGTAATCGTCAATAGCTGCGTTAAAGGACTCGTAACTTAAGATACGGCAAGCGGCAGGGACATTGCTTGGCTTGAATGGGTGGAACGCTATGGGCTTCCCATCACACTCAATTATCACGGGGCACGGCTCCTCCAGAACCCTAGTTATAAACTTAACAATCATCTCACGTATCTTCACGACATCATCGAGGCTAACGGCACTCGCACTCAATCTACGAAGTTCCTCGCTTAGCACCTCATTAACTACCTCGGGTGGTATACCTAACCCACGTATTAAGGCCGAGCCTAGGGAGCCCCTCGACGCTACTAACGATTCGTGCCACTTGCTAGGCGGTTCTTTCAGGGGGTTTGGAAGCGATGGCGGGTAAGCATAAGGCTTACCTGGCCTCACAACCCGGTCCTTAACCGTTAAGTCGGCAGTTGATACGAGCACCTTCCCTGAATCCTTATCTACCAACGCTGCTATGCCCCTAGGCATTAACTCTATTATCAATACCCCGGACTTCACGCCTCCCCCGGTAACCACTAGCTCTATAATGCGCTCGAACTCATGTTGACGTACCTCCACTATGCGGGAGTTCCTCAAGAATCTCCTAAAGATTGGTACGCGCCCGCTGAGCCCCTTCTCACCAACGTATTTCGTTATGTTCACTCTAACCCCAGGATCAGCACGTAGGAACAACAACTTACCATCTCTCGTCCTCACCTTCAGGAAAAGGGCGTCCTTGGAAGAACCTACAGAATAAATGTTATCTATGAAGGAGTTCGTAACCATCTCTGCCAGCTCCTTAGTTAGGACAGCAACATCTAAAGCCGATAACCTGTTCTTTGGCTTAGCGCTTGTCACGGCCCCTCCCCGAACTAGTGTTATTCTCATGTTGCTGACACTTAACTATTCGTATGAGTTCGCGCCCGCTCCTAATGACGCTCTCGTAGAAGGGGTTTGAACTTCCATAACATGCAGTCCTCTCCACCCCTTCACCACAAACTACGGTAAAAGCCATTACCCCGGAACCTCTGCAGAGACGCATGGCCTCCTGAACAAGGTTATTTACGGGATCCTCGCACCTGAAAACGGATATTGAGAATATTATGTCAGCTACCCCATCCCGGAAAGGTAGGCTAGCGGCGTCCCCTGCAATTAGGTCTGTAATTATGTCTAATTTGTTCACTCTCCTCTTTGCTATCTCTAAAATGTTCAAGCTAAGGTCAATACCCACGTAGTAATATGTCCTCGTGGTAAGCAACCTACTTAATTCCTCAGCTATCAACGACGTCCCACACCCAACGTCAACCACTACTAAGTCCTCTCTACAAGGAATGTTCCCAGGTGCCTGAAGAACTGCGAAGATGCGGTCGTACTTGCGTAATTGCTCATCACCATATAATTCATCGTAAGAGGGTGCTATGGCGTCATACCACGTCATAACATCGTCTACCCTACTAGAGGGGGCCTTCACAGACCTTCCCTCTCCCAAGTTTTCACGGTCATCCTAGGAACCTAACAATTACTTCGTAAGCGGCAACCCAAGCTATGAATTCTAAAGAATAGTACAGCGTTACAGCTTTCTTTAAACATCCTTGGAAAGCAGCTCGCCGACATAGGATGTAGGTTATCGGGAAGTAACTCACAGCATAAAGTCCAAGTAGTAATGCGTCACCGGTCGGGCTTCCTAAGGTGGCGTGGATCAGGGGTGTTATAATAGCTAGCACAACGCCACTCACAACAGCAAGTATGGATTTCCGGATTACTAATGTGCGTTCCACGTGCCTTGCATCGCTTAAGGCTTCACTCATCTTTAATCACCGGGCCTGCTCTACTGTGTGAAGCATTGCCGTAGTAGGCTAGCGGCGTCCTTTAATTGTTTTAGTATTTTTTCGAGTTTTTCCTCCTCATTGCAGGTGATGCGTGTTGGTGTTGGCGGAGACGTTAGCGAGTACGTGTCAGCACTTCCTTTGATCGGCAGTATCTGCGTGGTTCGTCGGCGGCACACAATGAGTGTGGGGACGCCGTTAATTTCAAGTACTCCTCTCCCTTCATGGGTGCTTCTAACATACCTAGCACATATTTTCTTGAGGTGCCTCTCAATTTCCTTAGGGCATCCATGCTCTGGTGTTGTTTCTGAACGCGGTAAATCTTCGTGGGGTATGATAGCGGTAACAAGTGCCTCACAGTATAAAGATACTTGATCAATTCTCTTTATGAGTTCCTTAACTTTACCTGAGATGTCCCCACCTAGACCGCTGAAATGTATGTGTGCATGAAACGCATTAGAGGCCGGGTCAGTGTACTTTATAAAGACGTTATGTTCTTTGCAGGCTCTGTAGAGCTTTACGAAGCCTCCCTCCGAAATACCCATTATCTCTACTCGCAGAATTACTCG
>JALVVU010000024.1 GCA_027023255.1 Desulfurococcales archaeon | reverse complement strand
AGCACTTCGGCATGGCTCCGGTCGAGGCAATGACCCAAGCAACAATACCCGTAGTGCCTAAGAAAACCGGGCTAGCCGAACTAATAGTGAACGGGTACAACGGCTACGCCTACGAAAACGACGAAGAAGCCATAGCGACGCTCATAAAACTCCTCAAAATGAGCGACGAAGAATACGCGAGAATCGCCAAGAACGCGTGGAGAACCTCATGGCACTTCACCCCAGCAACCTTCACATCAGGAATAATAAACTACCTAAAACTACTCACCTAACACTCACCCCTTACCCCCACCAATCCCAAGAACACATTTTAAAACCACAAACAACCCTTGCTCCTCAACTCATTGACACATAGATTTAAATTGAGTCATACAGCCCACACCTTAAGGGCGGCAGGGCAGTGGGCAAGGTTGTTGAGGCTATATACGAGGATGGCGTGCTACGCCCGCTGAAGAAGCTGGACCTGCCTGAAGGCGCCCGCGTGAGGCTGCGGATTGAGGGTATCTACGGCATTCTAAGGGACTGGGACATCGATCCCCAGAAGCTGAAGGATGAGTTAAGAAGTCATTATCAGCGAGCCTAACCTACGCCTAACGAAACCCATTAACCCCTCAACCGCATCCTGCGGAGTTCGGCAAGCCCAACGCCATCGCTCGACAACGTGGTCGGCATCATCGAAGAAGAATATGTTAGCGAGAGAATTAGCGCTTCATTATACCTTAGAGTATTATACTCTAGGGTAGAGTTAGCATACTATCATTATAGGGAATACGTGCCCAGTGTGCGGTGTTCCGCACTATCACTACTAAGAAATTACCTTGAGGGAAGTGGGTGGGGGCCGACCCCCGGGCTGGTGGAGAGAACCGGGCTGGGGGATCAGTGACAGACGCCATGTGAGCGGAGGGCCCCGCCCCCACACCGTGGGACAGGCCGGCTCCCCCAGCAAACATTTCTGTTCTGGTGGGGTAAAAACTTACGCCTCACGTTCCTTACGGTGTGGGTGGGGCGTGCCACGCATCCTGGCGGGGTTGTGGCGTGCTTGTTCCCTCATTACCTTTAATTCTTTTTGTTGATGGTTATTTTGAGGTGTTGCTTAAGTCATGGTTTCTGGGCTTCGTGATTGTGTGTTGGTTGTGTTCTTTAGTTTTCCTGTGGAGGCTTCGTTAACTGCTCTATACAGGGGTTTGGAGGTGTGTGGGTGTCGTGACGTACTTATCTTGTCGACTAGGCGTAGGGAGGCTGAGGTTAGGGAGCTGGCTGAGAGGTTGGGTACGGAGTTGAGTGGGTTAGGTGTGAGGGTAGTTGCCCTCCCTTCCGTGCCCGACGTTGATTCCGCTCCTGAGGAGGTTCCGGGCGTGGTTACGTGGTTTAGGAAGGACTTCCTTAAGGGCGTGGTTGGGGGTGCCCCGCTCTGCCTCATGGTGTCCGCTGGTTCGCGTCTTGAGGTGAGCGTAGCCTCAATTAGCTTGGAGCGTGATTCGAGTAATGTTGCTTACGTCGCGTTCCTCTGGGGTCCTTGGAGGGGTGCTCACTACCCGTACACGCCTAAGCCTCTCGAGCCCTTAGCAGGTATTCACTGCAGGGATAGCCCTGCCTGCGATGACTTAAGGGGCGGCGGGGATAGGTTGGGTGTGAGGGTAGTCCACGTCGCTGAGAGAGTGACCCCACCACCTAAGGCCCCCACCTTAAGGCACGCGACCCTGATGGCGCAAGCAAGCATCAACGCTGAGTTACCCGTAGCTAGCAACCCATGCGTGGTGACACCGGAGCGTAGTGGGCGTGGCTGCCCCGGCGGGTGTGGATCGCTGAGCATCGAGATCTCGGTGGAGGGGGTCCCGCCGATACGTGCTGAGGCTAGCGACTACTGCTCGTGGGACAACGTTGTTAACGCTGTGAATGACCTTGCGGAGCAGTACCTAAGGCTAAGGGAGGCGGGGAAGCTGGACAGGCCAAAGGACTCCATAATCTCAACAATCCTTGACTTAGCCGGTGTTAGGCAGTTACGCGTCGCTGAGGCGTCGGGAGGGCTTAAGGGTGAGCTGAATCGATTCAGAGGATACGCATTGATGGAGGCCCTACACGCATTGCCCAACGGCTTCATGGGTGTCCTAGACACGTGCGTACTCTACAAAGGTATCCACGTGCAGGCACTGGACTACGGCATCGGCAACCCGCCCAAGGTGGCGCTACCCGCGTGTGCCCTAATAGAGCTCTACGAGCACGTCGCCCAAGCAACGCACGGGAGGAATCCGGAGCAAGGGAAGCTCAAGGCATGCGTCGCACCCCTACTCACGGAGCTGGCTAAGCACCTAACCCCAGTAACGGTGAGGGAGGCGGACGCGAAGCCCTGTGAGGTCGGGATAGCATTGACCGCGTCCACCCGAACCGGTTTAATCCCCGTCACGGCGGATAGGGCCGCTTACGAGAACCTACTGAGTAAGGAGGGAGGGATCCCCGCATCAATACTAGCGGAGCCAGCACCGATCAACGAAGTAAGGTTCAGCGAGAGGGAGTACAGCAGGAGGGTAACGTACGCGTACTACGCCATCGCACAACTGAAGGCTCTATCAAGAATCATGCATCGAGTACTGCGGGACCTGAAAGTAGAGATAAAGATCAAGATAACGGAGTAAGTCACTGAATAATCCCTCAGCAACCCCCTTAGCGATCCCCTCGCATCCAACCCGGCGATCCTCTCGTACTTATCGAAGTAACGCCTCGGTAAGCATCGTCGAAGATACTATCAATAACCTCGCTACCGTGCTCATCAACGTACCTCTTAACTAAGGCACTCGTGTCAAGATAGCGACCTCACGCCTCACCAAACGCGACCCTCCCACCGCGGCTTTCCCTCAACTCCCTAACGATTCTGGCCGCATCAAGGCCCTTAGGTCTCCGGCTAGGTATTTCGGAACTGGTGGTGGGCTCCAGCACGCCCAGCCCGAGCTCCTCAGCTAACGCGTCAACCCACCTCGTGGGTACGAGGTACTCAAAATACCTTTCAACAACACTGCTAATGCTCTCACCACGTTCAACAACTACCCTCCTAACCTCATCAACTAAGTCCCCCCTAATACTCAGGGTAAGCTTCCTCTTACTAACCAGACAACGCCACCGTACGTGTACACGTAATAAAGTATATTATAAGGATTAGGCAATGCGCCCTCACCACGCGAGGGTTATTGTGGATCGCGACCAAAACAACGAGCGGTTTTCGGCGGACTTTTATCACAGCGTATTTGAAAGCCACCTCGATTCATGGGTAAGGCGGGTCACTCATAGGCAGGTAGCTGGTTACGTGCCTGCCCCCTTACGCCGCGGTGTGTGCTCGTACAGCGTTGCGGCTAGGTACGATATTAGGCCTGCGTAGTCAGTCACCTTACCCAATAACTCTTCACGGCATTGGGCTAGTCTAAGGCCCCTGCTAACGGAGAGGTCCTCGGGTAGGAGGAGGTTGAGGTTGCCTGTGTAGGCCATGTAGGCCAGCTTGGCTGTCCAGGGCCCCACGCCTCTGAACTTCCTTAACTCCTCCACAGCCTCTTGGGGCGGTAACTCGCCAACCCCCTCTAAGTCGTGGCCCTGCTTAACGATGGCTTCAGCCACGCCGATAACGTACTCCGCCTTCCTCCTGCTTAACCCGATGCCCCTAAGCCTACCAACCCCCGCCCCCAGCACCGCCTCCGGTGACGGGAAGTCGTAGAGCGCCTTACCACCAACCACCACCCTCTCACCTAGGCACTCGACAAGCCTGGAAGTTATCCGTAGGGCTAAGCGCGTCGGTATCTGCTGATTAATCACGGCCTTAACCAAGGACTCCCACATACTCGGGTTTAAGGCAGGCCTCAAGCCAGGGCACGCCTCCACAAGCAGGGACGTGTCCGGGTACTCATACCCAACGTTCAGGACGTGCTTAACCACACCCACAACGGCCTCGGGCGACCCAACCAACACACGCACCCTCACCAACGGGTCCCAACCCTCACTAACTACGATCGCCTCGAGATCCGCAGGTCTAAGGATCCTATGATTTACCGCACTCTAAAACATGTCGAAGTAGTGAACTGATTCGAGAGTAGCGACAACAACCATATTTGTTGCTCTTACAGTAACGCATAGTACCTGTGTACATAATGTATTACTTGGGTGTATATTGAGTTGTCTGACATAGTGTCAGTCAGGGTACCGAGGGAGCTCAAGGAGAAGATGAGGAGGTACCGCATCGACTGGGGTGAGGAGATTAGGAAGTTTCTTGAGGAGCGTGTTAGGGTTCTAGAGTTCCTAGAGACGCTAGATGACATCGAGAATAAGGCAAGGAAACGGAGGACGAGGGTGGATTCAGTAAAGCTCATCAGGGAGGCGAGGGAGAAGCATTGATAGTGTTAGGCGCATCCTTCCTAGTGAAGCTCGTGCTCGAGGAAAACGGCTCGGAGGAGGC
>JALVVU010000023.1 GCA_027023255.1 Desulfurococcales archaeon | reverse complement strand
CACCCTAAAAACCCTAGGCATTAAGGACGTCTTCGGCAGCAACGCGGACTTCTCTAGAATGGCTCACGTAGGGAAAGGCGTGCTCAGTGTAAGTCAAGTAATCCACGTAGCAGCAATAAACGTCACCGAGAGAGGCACTGAGGCATCAGCAGCAACCGCCGTAACCATAGTCCTAACGGCGGTACCAAGCAACCCGCAGGAAATCGTAAGGATAGACAGGCCCTTCCTATACTTCCTAATCGACACCTCAACAGGAACAATACTATTCGCAGGAGAAACCTACAACCCAACAACGTAAAACGTGTTTTCCATTCTGGCACGTTCCTTGATGAGGACCCTTACCGGCGGGCCCCCAGCATCAAGCCTACGCAGAGTGTGATGGGTTTCCCCCGAATTCAGGGCTTTACTGTATCCAATAATTCCTTGCCCCGGATAATGCTTTCATCGCTCTTCACGGCTTTCCCTGATTACAGCAACGATTTCCTCAGGTGGAATCTTCCTTAGTATTTCTTGGGCCTCCTCCAACGCGGCCTTAATTCCCTCCTCTTCCCTCCCTACGAACCTCCTCAATTAAAGCCCTCCTAATTACCTCGCTAATAGGCACTCTATATTTCTTGAGCTTCCCGTAGAGCTCCTCCTAACCTTAGCTGATACCGTAACCCGCTCAAGTAAGACACCAAGCAAATGGAAGTCACTACAGACCTTGGAAACCCCTGCAGTGGGTTGATGGCGCTTGTTAGTGCTGTCACTCTAGGTTAGCCCTTGCTTAAGTACGCTCCTTATTTCTTTTAGTCTCATGATCCTCACGCCGTGCTTTGGGGCTACATTCAGTATGTCTTCGTCCTCACTTGCGAGCGGGGCTTTCAATGATGTTGCTAGTGAAATGTAGGAGGCATCATAGAATGGGATGTTATTTTTCAATAGCAATCTTCATGGCCTCCTCTACGTTGAGGTCCCCTACCCTGTATAGGATCGCGTGTTTTGCTAGCATCTTAGCTACCGTGCATGCGGCCAGCGCTTTATACAACTTGTAAACGAAGGACGAGCGTTGAGCGTCGTGATAAGCGTTAGGGTTCCAAGATGGGTTAAAGAAAAACTGGAGGAGTACGGAGTGGATATTGCTAGTATTGTTAGGAGGAAGCTGATAGAGGAGGTCGAGAAGCTAGAGGAGGGAAAAACTCGAAAAACTGCTTGAGTCCCTGAGGGAAAGGTTGGAGCACCGCGTAGACCCGTATCGACTAGCTAGGATCGTTGATGAAGAACGCAGGGAGAGGTAAGGGCGGGAATGACTTACGTTATTGATGCCGGCGTGTATGTTCCGCTCCTGCTATCGTTCGGGGGAGGGCTTGTTAAAGCATTCAAGAAAGCTAAGATGGCGTTGCTCGACCTAACAGTGTACGAGGCCTGTAACGCGTTTTGGAAAGGCCATGCTAAGCTGAACATGATGTGCAGAGACGCGTTCACTCTAAAAACACTGTTGTGATGCGGGGAGTGAAGCGTGGGGAAGTGCTGTATCAAACCTTCCGAGCCTGCGTAAGCTTTGATGTTGTGGTTAGCTCGCTTGGAAGCCCTACTAAGACTCGCACGGCATTATTCTCCGCTTCAGTAATTATTAGGTGAATAGTGAGGGGAGAACGGTGTTTTGGGCTCCGATACGTGCTTAGGTCGCCTTAATCGTTGTTGAGGCTTCTGTTCCGTCATTCGCTATTAGCGTTATCTTGTAGGTGTACCCTATGTGGAGGGTTAGGTCGCTTGGGTTTACTGTGACTTCACTTGCGTTTCCCGGACTCACCTGTACTGGGTTTGAGTATGTTTGCATGTACACGTGCCCTGCGGGGTCTATCACGTACGCCCTCACGATGCTCACGGTCTTTGAGCCGTCGTTCCTGACCATTACCGTGCAGGAGTTTAGCGTTACGTTGCACCACCCTTTCTCGATGGTTAGTATGGTTGAGGGCCCTATCGTCCCGCTCAGTCTGCTCTCCACCCACCCGGTGGCGAAGGCGTAAATAATTATGCCTACGGAAACCGCTATCAATATGAGCAGGACTACGGAGATTATCGAGGATATCCCTGACCTACCGGCTACCCTCACCATTACCCCTCACTTCCCCAATGTTTTTGTTTTCATGTAATTTACGCTTGATGGGTGGTGACACACGCCGACACGTTAAGGGCTTTAGGGCTCAGGACTGAGTGGGGTCTATGGCTGGACTACCTAGCCCCATGGACCGCGCCTAAGGAGGGGATCTCCTTGAAAGTCAGGGTCGACGGGTACGTGGCGGTTACGCCGCGCTTCGATAGAGCCTCATGCAGGTCGGGGATGGAGCGAGGGAAGCGATGCGAGCTAGTTCTGGACCCTACCTACGCGTTAGGGGCTTACGTTAAGGAATGGTCATGGGTTCTGAAGCACTCGCGGGAAGTCAGCATAGTCGCGATATATAGTTGGAACGAGTACCATGAGAGAAGCGAGATCGAGCCCCACCACGACGCCACGAAATTCGAGAACCTGACGTACGACCCCTACGAAATAACGGCGGAGTTCATAGCTAGGCTTAAGGGTAGGGCTCCGTGAATTTCATGCGGTGAGTTACTTCCCACCCACGAATAACAATTATCATTCCCGCGTAAGTAACTCATTAATCTTAGTGAGGAGACTTGAGAGAGGCGGAAAGATTTAAATAGGTGTCCCTCACCCTAAATGGTGTGGTGAGCGTGATGGAATTCCAATACAGGAACTGAACGCGGGACCCTGTCTCAAAACCCGAGTTCTACGTAGCTTAAACCCCGAACCCCTCGGGGAGAACCCCCTCGAAACACTGGTTCTGAGGGCCGCTAAAGCGCGTGAGAGGCTATTCAGGTTCGCAGCGGAGGTTATGCCGTGGCACGTGGAGTCATCGCTGTCAGCCATCAACATAATAGCGGCGCTGTATGGATTCTGGGTACCTGCCGGCGTCCGCGAGGGTATCGAGAGGTTAGTGGTGATCAGTAAGGGGCACTGCTCCCTAGCACTCTACTCATGGTTAGTTGAGGTAGGGGTGCTGAGCGACGCCGAGCTAAGAACCTTCGCCACCCCGTCCTCAAGGCTTCAAGCACACCCAGAGGCAGGACGGGTGCCGGGCGTGATCACGTCCACGGGCTCCTTAGGACAGGGCTTGTCAATAGCTAACGGCTTAGCGATGGCCGCGAGGCTTGACGGGATTAGGAGGGAGGTAGCGGTGCTTCTGGGTGATGGCGAGCTTGATGAGGGGCAGGTATGGGAGGCGGCAGCCACGGCGGCGACGCTACGCCTGGATAACGTGGTGGCGGTGGTGGATAGGAACGGGTTCCAGCACACCGGGAGGACTGAGGAGGTTAAGGTGAAGGAGCCGCTGAGGAGTAGGTGGGAGGCGTTCGGGTGGCACGTCATTGAGGTTAGGCAGGACGTGGGCAGGATAGCGGCGGCTCTCGAGGAAGCATCGAAGATTGTCGGTAAGCCGGTGGCGGTCATAGTGGTCAGTGATGGTGGGGCGTGAGGGGGTGCTTAGTGCTTGAGGTCAGGCTCGGGAGTTACAGGAGGGCGTTAGGTGAGGTTCTCGTGGAGTTAGGGCGTGAGTTGAGGGACCTAGTCGTGCTTGACGCCGACACGCCTAAGTCAACGGGCTCAATAGCGTTCGCTGAGGCGTTCCCCGAGAGATTCATTAACGTCGGGATAAGCGAGCAGGACCTAGTGTCGATGGCGGCGGGCCTAGCGATAGGGGGTAAGGTGCCGGTTGCGACTGCCTTCGCAGCCTTCCTCATGCGTGCGTGGGAGCAGGTGAGGAACACTGTGGCGAGGATGGGGCTGAACGTCAAGCTCGTCGGCACCCACGCAGGACTATCAGCACACCTTGACGGCGCGTCCCACCAGGTCCTCGAAGACATCGCCTTAATGAGGGCGCTACCCAACACCACGGCGATCGCGCCTGCGGACGCTGAAGCCGTTAAGGAACTGATCAGGCAGGCGGTAACGGAAGTGCGTGGGCCGACGTACGTGAGGTTAGGTAGGGACAACGCGATCCCCGTGTACAGGCGTGGTGAGGTGCGGAACCTCCGCGTCGGGCACGTAAACGTGATTGAGGACGGTGAG
Organism: Desulfurococcales archaeon; assembly: GCA_027023255.1. GTDB lineage: Archaea > Thermoproteota > Thermoprotei_A > Sulfolobales > NBVN01 > WAOL01. Next base: position 391 of record JALVVU010000023.1, on the reverse strand, counting down.
GACGCGGTAATATTCGCGCACGGGCCCATGGTCGGCGTAGCCCTAGCCGCGGCCCGCATCCTTAAGCATTCTGAGGGGCTGAGTGTGGGCGTGGTGGACGCCCACACAATTCAACCGCTGGACACGGACGCCGTGGTTAAGCTAGCTAAGCGCGCGAACCTCGCGGTAACGCTGGAGGAGCACAGGCCCGTTGGTGGGCTAGGCTCGGCCGTGGCTGAGGTGCTGACTAGCTCCAAGGTCAGTACCCCGCTACTTAGGTTAGGTGTTGGCAAAGCCTTCGGCGCCTCAGCAAGAAGTTACTGGGACTTACTAAGGTACGCTGGCTTGAGTCCCGAGGAAGTGGCGCGTAGGGTCGGGGGTGCGTTGACGTGAAGAAACTCAAGCTAGCCAG
>JALVVU010000022.1 GCA_027023255.1 Desulfurococcales archaeon | reverse complement strand
CCTAGTCTATGGGGATGGAACCCTCTACTACTACAGGAGAAATAACGAGTACTTCACTTACGTCTATGACAATAACAGAGACTTCCTAGAGAACGTGGGGGAGATTGTGAGGAAAGCACTAAAAGTAAATTACACGGTAACCAGACCATCGAGGACGAAGAATTACTATAGGCTCCAGTTCACAAGCAAGAAAATATATGATTACGTGAAGAAGCTGATAGAGGAGAGGCCTAGAAAACCAACAAAGAATTTCATAAGAGGGTTTCTCGACGCCGAGGGATCCCTCACGGTTGATAGGAAAGGAAGGGTGGTGCTGGAGATAGCTAACAGGAATAGGGAAGTCATAGAGACATCGGCAAGATGGCTAAGTAGCAGGGGTATAAAGTGCACAGTAACGAAGCATAGGGACAGGAAAGGTGTGATATACAAAGTAAGAGTGAGGGGATGGGAAAACGTTGGTAACGCGGTGAGACTCCTAAATCCCCTCCACCCCAAAATTCGAGATAAGTTCAGGAGGTACCTTCACCTGAGGAATTCAGGATCTTCGCCGCGCCCTCCTCCTTGAATGGGGCTGCCCGCCCATTAAAGGGGAGCGTGAGCTGGGTTTAGACCGTCGTGAGACAGGTCGGACTCTACCCACGGGGGGTGTGGGCCGCCTGAGGGGAAGGCGCCCCAAGTACGAAAGGAACGGGGCGTCGCGGCCTCTGGTCGACCGGCTGTCCGGCAGGGCATGCCGGGCAGCTACGCCGTAAGGGGTAACCGCTGAAAGCATCTAAGCGGGAACCCCTCCCCGAAAAGAGGCGGCCGTTCGCCGGGGGAGACCCCGGCGACGAGGGCTCCCGTAGAAGACGGGGTTGATGGGGCGGGGGTGTATGCCCGCCGCTCCCAATCGCCCGAGGCTGACGCTCGCCCGAGGTGTTGGCTAGTGCGGTGCTGGTAGGGCCTATGCGTGGCGCGATTGATGCCTGTTGTATAGTTCTCGTTCTCGCCTGCTTAACACGTTTAGTTAACCTCATTTTCCTTGAGTAGGTACTCTAAGCGGGTGTCACGGCTTGGGCGGTCCCGAGTCATTCACGCTTAGGTACGCATCCACGAAGCTCTTCTTTGGGGAGGGCTCTGTTAAGGGTCTGGCGAAGTACCTTAGCAAGCATTCCTTAGTGGCGGTGGTCACGGGTAGGTCCTCAGCTAAGGTCAGCGGCGCCCTAGACGACGTTCTGGACGTCATTAAGGAGATCGGCACTAATTACTTCGTGGTTTCAGGCGTGCCTCCCAACCCTTGGGCGAGTAGCGCTGATGACGTAGCTGAGCGTATATGGCGTGAGGGCGCTGACGCCGTAGTAGCTATTGGCGGGGGAAGCGTGATAGACACGGCTAAGGTAGCGGCAGCCATAGTTGCTGGGGGTGGTAAGGCGACCGACTACGTCACGTTCAGGAGGCGTGTTAAGTCCACCCTACCACTGTACGCTGTCAACTTAACGCACGGAACGGGCTCCGAGGTGGACAGGTACGCGGTACTAACGATCGACGGGACCGGCGAGAAGCGCGGGGCGTCGATCACGTACCCGGTGGTCGGGGTTGACGACCCCAAGTACGCGGTGACGTTACCGCGTGACCACACGATCTACACGTCCTTAGACGCACTGTATCACGCCTACGAAGCAAGCACCGCTAAGGATCTCTCCTCACCCTACGTCACCCTACTCAGCAAGGAAGCTATCGCAAGGATCAAGGAGTGGCTCAGCACGGCGGTCGCTGACCCCAAGAACATCGAGGCACGGGGCTGGCTACTCTACGCCTCAATGCTCGCCGGGATAGCGATAGACACGTCATCCACGCACGTGATCCACGGCGTGGAGCACGCATTAAGCGGCATCAACCCCAAACTACCTCACGGTGCGGGCCTAGCGATAGTGGGTCCCGAACTAATCAAACACACCCATAAGGCGTCCCCAGCGAAGTCAGCGGAAGTGCTCAGAGCGCTGAACCCCAAGCTAAGGCCAACCCCCGACGACGCTATGAAGGCAGCGGAAACCGTGCGGGAATTCCAGAGTAGTGTGGGATTCGATAGGAAGCTCTCGGACTACGGCTTCAGCAGGGACGACATCAGGGAGGTGCTGAACCTCATCTTCGGCCCGCTGAAGTATTTATGGGATAGGGTCACGCCCTTCAAGTTAAGCAAGGAGTTAATCAGGGAGGTCCTAGAGGAGAGCCTATGAGTGAGAGGGGACTGGGAACACATCACACCTTAAACTTCCTCTCCCTAGCCTCAGTCCCGCCCCTCAAATACCAGCCAACATCAAACACGTTCTCAGCAACAACGTCAACATTCCTCAACCCCTCAATCTCCCGGCAGGAGCCAATGACGGATAAACCAACGCCATACACGAACCCATCCTCACCCACGATCCCCACGACCTCACCCTTACTCAGCGGTTCAAAACACTCAAGCACTGACGCCTTCAGCACGTCCTTACCGTAGAGGAATGGTTTAAGCCCACGCTCACCTACAACCAGAGCCCTCCTAAAACCACCCAAGCCCGAGTAAAGGAACGAGAGGAAATCAACTGAAGGCACGAACGTCGGGCGGGACTTCCTAAGCCTACCAGCATACAGCCCCGCAGCGTAGGGGACCCTACCAGAACCCAGCAAACCCTTAACGAGGTCAGCCACCTCACCCCTAAGGAGATATGCCTCCGCGAACTCCCCCCTACAGACAAGCAGTGAGAAACCCTCGAACACCTTAACGGTGTCCTCACCAAACAACCTAGCCACAACGCCCTCCATGAATTGGGCGGTGTCCTCAAAGGAGCATCGAATACCGGCACACATCCTCAATCAACCCTCCTAAGCAGGCACATGAAGAAACCCTCCATCCCGTGAATGTGGGGCCAGACCCTAACGCACAGCCGCACGTAGTCAGGTAATTCAAGCCCGAAGTACTCCTCAACACCCTCACTCAACCTTAACGGGGCATCAACCCTCTCAACCCTCACGTCCTCTCTCCTCTCAACAACCTCAGCAATAACGAACTCGTCCTCCTCAGGAGCTATCGAGCACGTCGAGTAAAGCACTAAACCACCAGGCCTAACGGAGTCCAGTGCGGCATTAAGTAACTCGACCTGCAACTCATGCATCCTAACTAAATCACGCATACTTGTCTTAACCTTACGTGAAGGGTCGAACATTATCAAGCCCTCACCACTGCAGGGAGCGTCAAGCAACACCCTATCAAAGTGAGACGGGAAGATATCAGGGACGATACGCCCATCAACCCTGAGAAGCACGGCGTTCCTGACACCCAACCTCTCAACATTACTCCTCAACGCCCGCATCCTAGACCTACTCACGTCACACGCAAGCAAGACACCCTCATTACGCATCAACTGAGCCATATGAGTCGCCTTACCACCGGGGGCAGCGGCCAAGTCACACACCCGCTCCCCAGCAACGGGGGATAGCGTGAGTGGAGGTAGTAACGATGCCCTCCCCCTATAAAGGTAGTACATGCCAATAAGGAACTCATGTGTAGCCCCTAAAGTCGAGACCGTGTTAACGCCCCCGACAACCTCGAAGCAATGCTCAGCCCATTCAATAGGCTTAACCTCAAATCCCAAACGCTCAAGCCTTTCAACAAGAATTTCGCAGTCCTCAACCTTCAACGTATTACACCTAACAGAGGGACTAACGCTTAGCTCGAAGGACTGAAGAAGCCTGCCAACCTCAGCCCACGAACCAAGAATATTCAAATACCTCTCAACCATGTACGGCCTATAACCCCACCTACCCGCAATTACCTTAGCCCTCCTACCCGGCCTAACCCTACTCATCACCCACTCAAGCGGGTCAGAAACATCACTGAATCTCGGTAAGTCACCCACCTCAAACTTACATTACCTCACCCACCATAAATCATTGGGGGTGAGGATATGGGTGGTGAGCAAGGGAAGGAGATGGTGAGGGCCCACCTAAGGATATACGGCCTAGTTCAGGGCGTGTTCTTCAGATCCACTATGAGGTCAGTGGCGTACAGGCTAGGCGTCACGGGCTGGGTGAGGAACCTACCCGACGGAAGCGTCGAGGCCGTGGTTGAAGGACCCAAGGAAGCCGTCGAGGAAATCATAAGGTGGGCCCACAGAGGCCCGCCAGCAGCCCGCGTGGAGAGGGTTGAGGTGAAGTGGGAGCCGTATAAGGGCGAGTTCAAAGGATTCAAGATAAGGTACGCGTGGTGGTGAGACACGAACGAGGGTAATCAAGGCAAAACAGGGAACATGGAGTACGAGGTCAAGATACCTGTCGACAACCTGAGTAAGGTGGAGAACGCCTTAAGGGAAGCGGGTGCGAAGCTAGAAGCCCACTTAAAGGAAACGGACTACTACGTAGACCTAAGGCAATGCCCCGGAGTGCCCAAGGATTCAGCCCTAAGGATAAGGAAGACGGTGAATCTGACGACGGGGGAGATCAAAGGCAAGATCACGTGTAAGACAACACCTCCGGGAACACCGGGTGGGGTGAAGGTAAGGGAGGAGATAGAGAGTGGGGTAAGTGATCCCGACGCCCTCATCAAGGCATTCACGAAGTTAGGGTTCCTAGTAATCAAGGTAAGCAAGGAAAGGAAAGTGTACGCTGGCGTGGAAGGCGCAACAATAACGCTGGATAATGTTGAGGGGTTAGGGAACTTCGTTGAGGTGGAAATAATGAATCCGAAAGGGCCGGAAGACTACGTTAAAAGGCTCAACCGCATAGTTAATTTACTGGGCCTCCAGGGGAGGCCCACCATAACTAAGCCCTACATACAATTACTTCGCGAGAGGTTAGGAAAATGAGGCCATTAATAGCCCTCCTAACGGATTTCGGCTTAAGCGACCCATACGTCGGCATGATGAAGGCAGTAATAAAGACGATAAACCCGGAAGCAGACATCATCGACATCACGCATGAGGTGCCGAAGTACAACATCAGGATGGGAGCCCACATCCTCAAAGTGGCGTCCAAGTACGTGCCGTCCGGGGCAATCATAGTTGGCGTGGTGGATCCCGGCGTAGGTAGTGGACGCAGGTCCGTGATAATGGTCAGCAAGAAACATGTCTACGTAGGGCCAGACAACGGGCTACTCGTACCCGCGGCAACGGGGGAAGGCCTTATCGAAGCATACGTCATTAGGGAGGAAGTCGCGGGCCTCCCTAACCCCTCACCCACGTTCCACGGGCGCGACATATTCGCACCGACAGCCGCATGGATCTCTAAGGGCGTAAAGCCCGAGTCTCTAGGTACGCGCGTAGACCCCAACGAGTTAGTAAGGGTGGACACGCTACCTAAACCAGTCACCAGTAAAGGCAACATAGCTGGCGTCGAGGTCGTCCACGTAGACGGCTTCGGAAACATCATCACGTCAGCAACACTCAAACAGATAATGGACGCCCTCTCACTAACCTACGGCTCCCGAGTCGACGTGAGCGCTGATGGCGTTAAGTGGTATGCAGCAGAAGTAGTTAAATCGTTCTCCTACGTCAGCAGAGGTTCCTTCGCAGTGTACCAGGGCTCCTACGAGTTAGCTGAGGTAGCCGTATTCATGGGTTCAGCCGCTGAAGTACTGAGGCCGGCTGGCCGCATACTCTTCAGGAACCCAGCCCTAAGCAATACTGAAAGCAATAATACTTCCACATAACCAAGCAAGGGGTGGTCGGCACTGGTCTGGAGTGATGTGAGGAGAGCCCTCTACCCAGGGAGGTTCCAGCCGGTACACTGGGGACACGTCAAGGTGATGCGGTGGGCACTCGAGAGGGTAGACGAGCTCATAATCGGTATAGGGACAGCCCAGGAATCACATACCGTTGTCAACCCATTTACGTCGGGCGAGCGCGTCATAATGATTCGCGAGGCGCTGAAGGACGCCGGTGTGGACTTGAGTAGGGTGCACATAATCCCCATACCGGACATACTCATGAATTCCGTGTGGCCCTACTACGTGCAGATGTATGTCCCGAAGTTCCAGTACGGCGTTGCGAGGAACCCGCTAGTCCTGAGGCTCTTCAAGGACGCAGGAATAGAGGTACTAGTACCCCCGCCCTACGACAGGAGCAAGTACTCATCAACGAAGATTAGGAAGCTAATGATCGTAGGCAGCGACGCGTGGCGCGAGCTAGTCCCACCCTCAGTGGCGAAATTCATCGATGAGATTGATGGGGTTGGGAGGCTAAGGGAAGTAACAGGGGTTGACGAGTGAAGGTCGTGGACGGCTCCTACGGTGAGGGCGGAGGCCAGATATTAAGGACAACAGTAGCTATATCCTGCGTAACCGGTGAGCCCGTCAAGATAGTTAATATTAGGGCTAAACGCCCACAGCCAGGCCTCAAGAGACAGCACATGACAGCAATTAAGGCTGCGGCAACCCTCTGCAGCGCTGAGGTAGAGGGGCTCGAGTTAGGCTCACGCACGCTAACCTTCAGACCAGGAAGCATTAAGGGTGGTAACTACAGGTTCGACATAGGCACCGCGGGCTCAATAACCCTGGTACTCCAAACAATAACCCCCATAATGGCTTACTCACCGCAACCAGTAAGGGTAACGATAACCGGTGGGACGGACGTCCCTTGGTCACCACCGATAGACTACTTCAGAAACGTCATAGAGTGGCACCTCAAGACCATGGGATACGAACTAAGCACGGAGTTACTTAGGAGAGGTCATTACCCGCGGGGAGGCGGCATGGTAAGGATCCACGTCCCTAAACCTCCCCGCTCACTAACCCCCATCAATAGGGTGAGGAGGGATGAGGTAAGGATCATTAAAGGCATATCACACTGCGTCAGACTACCTAAGCACGTAGCGGAAAGGCAAGCGAAGTCAGCTAAGGCAACACTAATCCAAGGCGGTGTGAAAGCACCCATAGAGATTCAGTTAGAGTACTATGAACCGCGGCGCGACCCCCACCTAGGACCGGGGTCAGGGATAGTGCTCTGGGCAGAAGCAGGCAACACGGTAATCGGTGCGGACGCCCTCGGCGCTAAAGGCAAGCGAGCAGAGGTGGTTGGTTCCGAGGCAGCTCAGAAGCTACTCAAAGAACTGGCGACGGGAGCAGCGCTAGATAGACACATGTCAGACAACATCCTACTCTATGCGGCGCTGGCGGAGGGAGAGAGTAGAATCGGGGGATCCGAATTAACGATGCATGCACACACGGTGATCTGGCTCATAAGGCAACTCCTCGGTATTAACGTAGAGTTAAGCGGTGGTTTAGGTAAGCCCTTCACAGCCGCGATTAAGGGTGCGGGCATCAAAGCTTGAAATGCACTTACCTGAACTTACCTAAACTTAAAAACGCAGCCCCCATAATGTTGAGGGTGTGGTGAATGCCCTTCAACGACGGAGACATAGTATTAGTGGAGTACTCGCTCTTCGTTAAGGAAACGAACGAGTTAGTCGACACGACTAACGAGAACGTAGCTAAGTTACACGGCAAGTACTCAGAGGATGAGGTGTACGAGCCCGAGGTAGTGGTGGTGGGTGAAGGCCGCTTTATTCCAGGTGTTGAGGAAGCGATAAAGAACGCTGAGGTAGGGAAAGAATACGAGGTTGAGATCCCGCCCGAGAAAGGTTACGGTGAGAGGGACCCAAGCAAAGTTAAGGTATTCCCAAGGAGGGTATTCGTAAAGAACAACATAATCCCCGAAATAGGGAAGGAAGTGAAGATCAACAACATGACGGGCAGGATAATCGCTGTTGGCGGCGGCAGGGTAACGGTTGACTTCAACCACCCGCTAGCAGGTAAGACTCTCCTGTTCAAGTTCAAGGTGCTTAAGAAGATCGAGGACCTAATAGAGAAGGTGAAGTACCTAATCAAGAGAAGGGCTAAGAGAGTACAGCTAGATGAAATCAAGGTGGAGCACGACCCGCAGGAAGGCAAGGTAACGGTGGAGTTACCCGAGGAGATGAGGTTAGCTGACGGCGTGCAACTACTGAAGTTCCTGGCCGCGAGGGATATCACTAAGTTAGTGCCGGAGATTAAGGTAGTTGTCTTCGTTGAGAGGTACAGTAGGGAGGACTTCGGAGGTGGTGCAAGCAGTGAGCGCGGAGAACAAGAAAAGACAGCCTGAGGTAAACATAGGTGTCGTCGGCCACGTAGACCACGGCAAGACAACCCTCGTCCAAGCACTAACAGGTATATGGACAGCTAAGCACTCGGAAGAACTGAAGCGAGCGATGACTATAAAGCTTGGTTACGCTGACGGCGACGTATATGAGTGTACTAACCTACCAGTCCCCGACAGGTTCTGCACCGAACCAAAAGGCCCTGACTGCGTGTATAGGCGAAGCGTCTCCTACGTGGACGCCCCTGGTCACGAAGTACTGATGGCGACGATGTTATCCGGCGCAGCATTAATGGACGGAGCCATACTGGTTGTCGCTGCAAACGAGCCGTGTCCACAGCCCCAGACCAGGGAGCACTTCGCGGCGCTGGAGATTATAGGCGTCAAGAACTTAGTCGTAGTTCAGAATAAGGTCGACGTCGTAAGCAAGGAGGAGGCGCTGAGGCACTACGAGCAAATAAGGAAGTTCCTTGAAGGGACGTGGGCGGAGAACGCCCCCATAATACCCGTAAGCGCTCTCCACAAGGTGAACATTGATGCCCTGCTGATGGCTATAGAGAAATACATACCCACGCCTGAGAGAGACCTCCACTCCCCACCACTGATGTTCATAGTTAGGTCATTTGAGGTCAATAGACCCGGCACACCACCTGAAAAACTCGTCGGTGGTGTCGTAGGGGGATCGCTACTTCAAGGAGTGCTGAGAGTAGGGGACGAGATAGAGATAAAGCCCGGAGCAAGGTTCAGGAAAGGCATGAAGGAGGAGTACGTTCCGCTAACATCGGAGGTAGTGAGCATACGCTTCGGAAATAGGGAGTACGATGAAGCAAAGCCAGGCGGACTAGTCGCGATAGGAACAAAGCTTGATCCCTCACTAACGCGTGCAGACCGCCTAGTCGGTAACGTGTTAGGGAAGGCCGGCACTGTGCCGGACCCGGTAACGCAGATCACGGTGGAGTACTCGCTAATGGAGAGGGTGCTCGGCACTAGGGAGCTACTTAAGGTTCAGCCCTTAAGGGTGGGTGAGAGGATAATGATCACGGCTGGCGCGGCAGTAACGCTAGCGCTAGTCACTAAGCTAAGCAAGGACAGAATGGAATTAACGCTCAGGAGACCCACAGTCGTTTGGGACGGAATGAGGGTAGCTATAAGCAGGCAAGTACTAGGTAGGTGGAGACTCGTAGGCTGGGGCAAGGTAGTAGGGTAGGCAGGGAAGTTGAAAGAAAAGAGAAAGATATTGCTAGACACGTCCGCACTACTACTTTTCTTTGAAGGCATTGATGTCCTGGATAAACTATGGTACGCGTTACAAGAACCTATGGAGTACTACACGCTTGACACCGTGGTTGAGGAGTTAGGGGAGCTAGCTAAGTCCCCCGGAAGCAGGCGTGGGCGTGCCGCCCGAACGGTGTTGACTTACGTCCTCAATAAACTCAAAGTCATTGAAACACACGGTAAGTACGAGACGGCCGATGACGCCATAGTGGAATTCGTTAAGGAACACCCGGAATTCATCGTCGTAACACTCGACGAGGAACTCAGGTCTAGGCTTAAGGAACTCAACGCCAAGGTACTCACGTGGTGGGCGAGCCGGAAAAGATTTTCTAAGGGTTAAGGAGAAAATAAGACTTAATAAATCTCTCATAACTCTCGTAGTCAGGTGTGGACGGTGTTCAGGATTATCTCAATAGAGGACATAATTAGAGTGCCTCCCGACAGGTTCGGCGAGGACCTAACAATCATAGCTTACGACCAGTTAAGGAATAGGTACATAGGTAGGGTAGATCCCTCACTTGGCTTCGTGATAGAGGTGTGGCGAGTTAACGTCAACCCGGAAGGCATGATAGTGCCTGGAGATGGCGCCACCTACCACAAGGTTGAGGCACAGCTACTGACGTACTACCCGCTAAGGCATGAGGTAGTGGAGGGCGTCGTAGTAGACGTCAAGAAGATAGGGATATTCGTGAACATAGGCCCTATAGACGCGTTTGTACACATATCGCAAATAGCTGACGACAGGATGATTTACGACGAACTAAACGGCGTCATGCGTGGCGAGGAAACGAAGCTGGTTCTCAAGCGCGGAGACATAGTGCGCGGGAAGATAGTTAACGTCAGCATGGCCCCGCCTGCCCACATCAGGGTCGGCATGACTATGAAGCAACCCACGCTAGGAAAGGTAAAGGAGGGCCCAGGGTATGCCGGTTAGGAGGAAGCATACGAAGCCATTTAAAGCATGCACGAAGTGCAAGTACCTAGTACCGCACGATGTGGAGCGCTGCCCCGTGTGTGGTAGTGAGTCCTTTACAGAAAACTGGTCGGGAATGATAGTCGTCGTCGATGTTGAGAACTCGGAGGTAGCGAAGATACTCGGCATAAAGCACCCGGGACGGTACGCCATAAAGATAGGGATTTAATCTCAATTGATAGATGAAACAATATAAGGGTTCCTCTTAAGCATAGGAGGAGGTGTCGAGTATGAGTGAGGGGGCGTTGAAAACAGCTACGTTACCTGACGGTTCGCTCCTGCAGGTTATCAGGGAAAAGGAGAACAAGGTTGTTGGGAGAGTAGAGGTTTACTGCGTAGTCACACACGTTGAGAAGGGAACACCATCCAGGAAAGATGTGCGTGCGGCACTAGCTAAGCTCTATGGGAAGAGCGAGGACTTAGTAGTGATAAAGTACATAAAGAGTGAGTATGGCATCGGGAGGTCCAAGGTACGTGCGAACATTTACAATGACTTGGAGAGGCTGAAGGCGTTCGAGCCTGAGTACCTACTTAAGCGGGGTGCTTGAGCATGGCTGAGAGGCACAAGCTCTATGAGTATGACTACAGCACGGGAAAGATAAGACTGAAGAATAAGGTATGCCCTAAGTGCGGGCGCGTAATGGCGTTCCACAAGCACCCGGTGCCAAGGTGGCACTGCGGTTACTGCGGCTACGTTGAGTACGTAAGGAAGGGTGGTTAGGGTCAGTAAATGATAATTCTAGGCATTGAATCAACGGCTCACACATTCGGCGTGGGTATAGTCAAGGACGAGCCTGAGTACATACTAGCTGACGTTAGAGCCAAGTACGTGCCGGAGAAAGGCGGCATACATCCCCGGGAAGCATCTCTCTACTTTATGCGTGAAGCCCCAAGAGTTATTGCGGAAGCCCTGCAATCTGCTGGTCTCCGCATGAATGACGTCGATGGCATCGCAGTAGCGTTAGGGCCCGGGATGGGTCCCTGTTTAAGGGTTGGGGCCACCGTTGCTAGGGCATTATCCGTGTATTTTAACAAGCCGTTAATACCTGTTAACCATGCGGTAGCGCATATTGAGATAGGTAAGCTGATAACGGGGGCGAAAGACCCCCTGATAGTTTACCTATCCGGAGGGAACACAATTATAGCGGCGTTCGTTGCCGGGCGCTACAGGATCTTCGGAGAGACCCTTGACATGCCGCTCGGTAACTTCATGGACACGTTCGTTAGGGAGGTTGGCTTAGCCCCGCCATATGTTGTCAAGGGCATGCATCAACTGGATAAGTGTGCCGAGGAAAGCAAGGAGAAGAAAATACTGAACCTACCGTACGTTGTTAAGGGTCAAGACGTGTCGTTCTCAGGCCTACTAACAGCTGCATTAAGGCTAGTTAGGTCAGGGAAGGTTAAGCTCGAGGACGTATGCTACACTGTCCGTGAGATAGCGTACTCAGCGATCATAGAAGTCAGCGAGCGCGGATTAGCGCATACCGGGAAGAAGGAGGTGCTTCTCGTGGGTGGGGTAGCGGCTAGTAGCGTACTACGCTCCAAGTTCGAGGCCATGGCGGCGTTAAGGGGGGTTGATGTCAAGGTAGTGCCTCCTAAGTACGCCGGAGATAACGGCGTCATGATAGCATGGACAGGCTTGCTGGCGTTCAAGCATGGGATAACCGTAGAGCCTGAACGCGCGTATGTTAGGCAGAGGTGGAAGCTTGACCAAGCCGATGTACCGTGGGGAGACCCCTAAAATAATTGCGTTAGGTGCTGAAGCCGCGTTAATCAAGCACACGTTCCTTGGGATGCCCGCAGTCTACAAGGTTAGGTTACCGAAGCCCTACAGAGATCCCAAACTAGACCTAAGGCTAAGATCCGAAAGAACCGCCACTGAAGCTAAGATAATACATGACCTAAGACTGGCGGGCTTACCGGTCCCAGCACTCTACTACGTCTCCTTAAGCGAAGGCCTGATAGTTATGGAGTACGTGGAAGGGGATTTACTGCGCGATCTTATAAACCGACGGGTAAGCGGGTACGCAGACCTCGTACGGGAACTCGGCAAGGTGATCGCATTAATGCATGGGTTAGGAGTGGTTCATGGAGACATAACCACCTCTAATGTCGTCGTCAGGGAAGGCACGCCTTACGTGATAGATTTTGGACTGGCTAAGTACAGTAACGAGTTGGAGGACGTCGGTGTGGATGTGCATCTCTTCATACGTGCTGTCGAGAGCACACACTATGACGTGATGGAGGAGGTAATCATGGCGTTCTTCGAGGGCTACGCAAGCATCGCGGGTGAAGAGAGGGTCAAGGAAATAAAAGAGAAGGTGAGGGAAATAAGGCTAAGGGGCAGGTACGTTGAGGAAAGAAGGCAGAAACGAAATAAGTGAACCCGCAAGCAAGCCAGTAATCCATGTGCTTACGCAGAATGAGGGTAAGTTCCGGGAATTTCTTGAACTCAGTAAAGAACATGGAGTGGTACTGAAGCAGCTCCCCTCACCTAAGGTTGAGGTACAGCTTAGGAGCTTAGAGGATATAGCAACGTATGCCGCATCAGTCGCATTAGTGGAGTGGGGAGTTCCACTATTTGTGGAAGACGCTGGACTCTTCATTGAGGCGCTAAATGGTTTCCCCGGTCCTTACAGTAGCTATGTGTACAAGACCCTAGGCGTCGACGGGATACTAAAGTTGATGGAGGGTGTGAAGGACAGGAGGGCTTACTTCAAGTCAGTGATAGCGTTAGCAATTCCCGGAGAGGGCATTAGGATCTTCACAGGAATTGTGAGGGGGAGCATAGCGTTAGAAGCGCGAGGTACTGGCGGCTTCGGGTTCGACCCCATCTTCATTGCTGAAGGGATGGAGAGAACGTTCGCTGAGTTAAGCATTAGTGAGAAGAATAAGCTCTCACATAGGGGTAAGGCCTTCGCGTCCATGGTTGAGTGGTTGCGAACAGCTTTTAAAAGCCGGATTTCCTAAGGTGTAGGGGAGAGAGCGTCATGAACAGAGGCAAGGAGAAAGGTCAGTCACACTCAACGAGGCCGCCCTCAACGGTGGCGCCCAAATGGATACAGTACTCTCCCGAGGAGATAGAGCTAATAATTGTTGAGCTAGCCAAGAAGGGATACCCACCCTCAATGATAGGTATAATACTGAGGGATCAGTACGGTATTCCCCTGGTGAAGTCGGTACTGGGTGTGAAGCTTCAGAAGGTCCTCCAGAAGTACGGTATAAAGCTAGCGATACCGGAGGACCTTTACAACCTAATGAAGAGGGCGGTTAACCTCCGACGCCACCTGGAGGAGCATCCCAAGGACACGCACTCACAGAGAGGTTTAATCGAGATCGAGTCAAAGATCCACAGGCTTGTCAAGTACTACAAGAGGAAGGGTATCCTGCCGCCTGACTGGAAGTACAGACCTGACCAGGCAAAGATACTGGTCTCCCGTCCCTTAGTAATAGTCCCTGAAGAAGCCGCGGAATAAAGTAAATTCTAATCTTTACATTACCCCCAGTCTTTACTTTTAAGAGAACGTGTTTATGAGGAGTTATTAAACCATAAACCCCTATTTGACGGGGACGATTTTAGTGCCATTCACGTTTGAGGGTGTCAATGTAGAGGAGGTCTTCAGGAGAACTGTGTCGAAGGCTCGGACTGACAGGCGTGTAGTAAGGATAGTTATGGCGCATGAACCTGAGGCAGCGGTTACAGCGGGGCTCCTTGCTAAGGTGCTCAGAGCAAGTGATGTGGAGTTCGAATTCATTACGGATCTGTTTAAGCCTGTTCTCGACGATGCGCAAGTGATTGGGGTGAATATGCCGGTAAATCTTTTCGAGGGAAGCGTACTCTTTCAGTCATCAACCTCTACGGTATTCACTAGGGTAGGCTTCAACTACATCTTTAAGTATGCGTCACTCGCCCTTGGCGTGCTTGATTTGGTTAGTGAATTCGAACTAATAACGAAGGACTTCAAGCTAACCCTAGCTGCCGCTGTACTAGCAGGACATACACCGCGTTTAGAGAAGGGGGGACTGAACAGTAAGGAGGAGGAATTAATAAGCAGGCTGAAAGATGACGGACTAATAGACGTGGTGGAGGGCCCGCCAATAATGGGCTGGAATAGTGTGGGACCTAGGAAGGCCGTTAGGACGAGTATTGATGTGTTAGTACCATCGTTATTCCTCAAGAACGAGCCAAAGGAGGTGAAGCCCGAGGAAATTGCGTCGGAACTCGGCATTAAGCCCGAGGAGTTCGAGGACAGGGAATACGTCGTGAAGACACAGTGGGTTGCTAAGGACTTAATGCTCGCGGCATATGCATTAGACTGGATGAGTGACGTAACAGGGGTGGAGTCCGTAGCCCTATCGATGCTTAACCAATCCTACATCAGGTGGGGTGTAGCTGGGTTACTCTCAAGCCTCCCAGACTTAAGGAGGATCATCAACAGCCTACCTGAGTACAGGAGAGTGAGGCTCGGTGACCAAACCTGGGTAATTGTAGACGACGTTAATCCACGGAGATTCTCCGCGGTGGTTGCTTGGAAAGCATTGAGAAGTTCAAAGTTAGTTAAAGATCCTAAGGAGGTGCTGGCGCTCGAACACAATAACGAGTACTTCGTATCCGCACGTGCCCTCCCGCAGACCGCGAGGATTAAGCTAGCGGAACGCGGGATCCCGGTCACTGGCGGCTATTACGTGGTTAAGGATCTGAGGGAAATTCAGTCAAGCGTGTGAGGTGAGTATAGTGGTTTATGCGGCGCTACGTATACCAATGCCTAAACATGAGGCTGAAGCCATCCACAAGGCCATGAAGCCGGATGATGAATGCCCTCCTAAGGGGTTCGAGATAAGGTCACAAGCGACTGGGGACTCACTAATGTATGAGGTTCGGTTTAAGTACGGTAACCCCTCAATGCTACTGACGCTGCTTTCGGTGCTTGACGAGGTCTCGAGGATCGCGGAAATGATTCAGGACATGATCGCATGCTTGGATAGATAATGAATTCTTATAAACCCCGCACACACATCTTGTGTAGGTTCGGGCGTCATGTCCAGAGTAGCGATAAAGGATAAGTGGAAGCTCAAGAAGTGGTACCGCGTCCTCGCACCACCCCTATTTGAGAGTGTGCAGATAGGTACCACTCCAGCCGATAAGGACTGGAAGTTACTTGGTAGGGTCTTTGAGGTCACGCTATTCGACCTCACAGGAGACTTCAGCAAGCACCACATCCACCTGTACTTCCAGGTGTACGACGTTAAGGATGATGTCGCGTACACTAGGTTCAAGGGACATGAGCTGGCTAGGGACTACATGAAATCAATAATCAGAAGGAAGTCCAGCAAGATCGCGGCGATAGTGGACGTCCAGACTAAGGACGGTTACGTCCTCAGGGTGCAGGGCGTTGCCTTAACTGCCTATAGATGCAAGACCAGCCAGAAGAAAGCAATACGCAAGGAAATGGTGAGAATCCTAAAGGAGAGAGCGGCTGAAATGACCTTGGATGAGTACATAAAGGCCATGATATTCGGCCAGCTAGCCAACGAAATATTCGAAGCAGGAAAGAAGATATACCCGCTACGCAAGACTGAGATCTACAAATCGAAGCTCCTCTACATACCCACGCCAGAGGGACTCAAGAAGGCAGTCATCGTAGTAACGCCACCGCACTAAGGATCAACCCCGTAGTCACCCACTCGCTTTCCTTCAGCCCCAGGTTAGCTTAATAGACACCAACGCAGACTTACTCTCGGTATGCTCAATGCCTGACGCCGTGATATTAGCGGCTGGTTACGGGAAAGGACTTGAACCAATAACGCATACTAGGCATAAGGTTCTCGTGCCAGTACTTGATAAAACACTCCTCGAGCATAACGTTAGGTCCCTTGTCAGAGCAGGTGTTAAGTCAATAGTGATCGTAGTGAATTACCTTAAGGAACAGGTAGTTAAGGAGGCATCTAGGCTCGCTAAAGTGTATGATGCCGAGTTAAGGGTTGTGGATCAAGGCGAGCCGTTGGGGACGGGACACGCGCTACTGAAGGCGCTCTCGAGCATATCAACTGAGGACTTCATAGTGCTTTACGGCGACGTCTACGTGGAACCTGAGGATGTAGCTAAGGTTATAAGCGGAGGAAAACCGACTATTGCGGGTTACGGTGCGGAGGACCCCAAACGCTACGGAGTACTAATAACTGACGGCGGCATCCTTAGGGAGATAATCGAGAAGCCCGAAACCCCTCCCAGCAACCTAGTCAACGCTGGCCTATACTACCTGGACAGGAGGATCGAGAAATACCTTGAGAACCTCCCATTGAGCCCGCGGGGCGAGTACGAGCTAACGGACGCTATCAACTCATACTGTTCCGAAGTAAGTGTTCAGGTCGTGGAACTCTCATACTGGCTCGACATCGGGAGACCATGGAAACTCCTCGACCTCTCAAAACACTTACTCCGACGCATAGAGAGTCAGACAATCCTAGGACATGTCGAGGGAGGGGTCAGGGTCCGCGGACCCGTGGTAATTGAGGAAGGGGCTGAGGTACTCTCAGGGACGTACATCTGGGGACCAGCCTACATAGGCAGGGAAGCGATAGTTGGTCCAAACGCCTTCATAAGACCGTACTCGGTCGTGCTGCGCGGTGCTCGGGTGGGCTTCAACGTCGAGGTTAAGGCAAGCATAGTGATGGAGGACGCGCATGCCGCGCATCAAGCATACATAGGGGATTCCGTGGTCTGCGAACACGCGAACTTAGGTGCAGGGACGATACTTGCTAACCTCCGCTTCGATGACGGCAACGTCAAGTATAGGGTGAAGGGGGTTGTGGAGGACACGGGTAGGAGGAAGTTAGGGGCGATAATAGGCGGCTATGTCAAGACAGGTGTGAACGTGTCAACCGTGCCTGGAGTTAAGATAGGGGCTTACTCCTGGATAAACCCTGGTGTCACGGTCTATAGGGACGTCCCTCCATGCACTCACGTAATATCTGAGAACGAGAGTAGGCCCGTGAAAGGAGAGTGCTGTGTAGATCTCAGCGTCTGGAGGCCCTAGCTGAAACCACCTTAACGACGTCACCGTCGCTCAATACGTACGAACCTCCAACTCTCTTATTCTCCTTCGCTAGTATGGCGTAGAGGAAGCCCTTGCCCAGATCTGTGTGTATTAGGTACGCGAGTTCCTGAGCTGTCGTCCCTTTCCTAACTAGGTACGCGTCCGGCAACACGTTCCCGTACCCGTCCGTGTACTTGTGCGGGTCCTCGACCGGATAGACAACGATCATCTGCAGAACCTCGAAGACAGCCTTGTTTATGGCTTGCTGAACCCCCGTACCGCCGTACTTACGCATAAAGCCCCGTATGATTTCTAGGGCCTTTAACTGCTTCGGGTTCAACTTCGATTCATCAATGATTTTGAAGTCAGGGTCACCGGGGAGGTACTCTATTAGCCCGGCTCTCTCGGCTTTCCTGAGCGCTAGCTCGAAGACAGCGCTCGTAGGCACGATTACCCTGCCCTTAAGCTCCTTCAATGCGCGCTTGAAGTTATCCTCAGCTTCCGGGATGTCCATCTTATTAGCTATGACAACGATCGGCTTAGCTATCTCCCTTAACCTCGTCATGAATGACCTTAACTCGTCCTCACTCCACGTGCTCGGCTTCTTACTTTCGAGACCAACTTCGCGCAGGGCTAGGGCTACGTGCTCACGGCGGATAGAGAGCCCAGACACCCTCTTAGCTATGGAGTCAATTACCTGGTCGAGCGGGAGATTATCTAATCCCCTAGCGAACCTCTCCCAATCTCTCCTGATTATGTTGTAGAACCACTCGTTAATCTCGAACTCAATGTTCCTTATATCTTCTAACGGGTCGTGAGTACCCGGCCTCACGGGATTACCCTCCTCATCGGTCGACCCAGCCATGTCGACTACGTGTAGCAGTACGTCAGCCTGTCTTAGGTCGTCCATGAATTTATTCCCAAGTCC
>JALVVU010000021.1 GCA_027023255.1 Desulfurococcales archaeon | reverse complement strand
TTAAATGCGACATAGCTGGTGTGTGAGGATGCAGCGTAACCTGAGATAAGTGATGTAAGGATTACTGTGGTCATTATTATTAGTGTTAGGGGGTTCTTGAGAACTACCCACGTGGTCTTCCCTAAGAACGTTATGCGGGAAATGCTGGAGCTTCTCCTGCCAGGCCCCCTTTCCAGGGAGTGAGGTGACTCTGTCTTAATGTACTTAACTGCTAAGTACGTGAATACTACTGTCGCGACCATGTAGGTTACCGTCATTAGGATGAAGTCTGCTGACAGGTTCACCTCTAAGTCACCCCGGCGAGTGAGAGGATCACTGATATGGCGACACCTGCTCCTGCTCCAGCAAGCATTACGGATGCATTATATAGGAGGCTCTCGTAAACGTCCGTTCCGACTCTGAGGGCGACGTACTTTATGGCTGAGGCTAGCAGAAAGAGTAGGCCTAGGTCAGGCGTCAGCGTTAGGCCGAGTAATACAGCGAATAGTGATATACCGCCTAAGTGGAGTGCTCTTAAAGCAAGTATCAAGGCTACCGCTAGGATCGCCCCCGTGGCCACAGCTATTATGTTGAACGAAGTTATGTCGCCGAGGTAAACCGCCTTCATCCACATGACCACTGGCACCCACCTGAGCAGGTTAAGTTTCGGTGAGTTAATGCCGTAAACGCTTAGGAGAATATGCCCATACATGAACGTTACTGGAGCACCTAGTAGGAGAGCTACCCCTAGCCAGTAAGCCGGTACCTCAGGCTCAACATTAACCGCTTTACTAGCCTTCATTACGTTCATCGAGGCGCCAGCAATGAACTGCGGCATTGGTACCCCCGTATAGGGGTCTAGAAGCACGTAAGGCATTGCTTTCCTGGCGCCAGCACCGTATAGGGCTAGTGTCGCTAGTGGTAACGTGGATTGAGAAGCCGTCCCGGCCTCCCCAACGACACGGATTGTTACTAGGGTAATTACGAATTGAAGTGCTATGTAGGCTGGCGCGACCATGAGGAACCCTTGATTAACGACACCCATTAAACACGCCACAATAACTGGGATAGACATTAAGGCTATGGACGCCACGAGCCTCTTACTTAAGTAGTTACTCATAGCTATGAACTTGAACGTAGATAGCAACACCTTCCTACCTGAGAGCATGTAGAAGGTAATGATTACGACCAAGAACCCTATGATAGCCGAGGCCGTTAATGGGGCTGCTGCGACAGCCAAGTCATCTGCTTTCATGAAGGGCGTTGATATTAGTGCTCCAGACGCGACGAATACTGGTGTTAGGATAACGTACATTAGTAAGTTACCTATGCCCACACCTACGGAGGTACTTAATGGTATCAGTAACGCCAGTAAGAATACGAAAAGATCTAATGAAATAGCTATTGCTGAACCCGGCAGCACCGATTGAAGAGCTGGTGTAGGGTCCACGGAAGGTACGTTTAAGGTAATTATCGCTAGCTCTAGGGCAAACCCCAAAGCGAACGGAATGATTACTTGTTTCTTGGGGAGTAACGACGCTAGCTTAATCATCGCGGACGCAGCTGTCCCAACAGGGAAGGGAAGTTTTTCTTTTTCAGTGAAGTGCTTAAAGAATACTAAGGAAAACGCTATACCTGAGGCTGATGTTGCCGTTGCGAAGAGGTAAAAGAGGATTGACCTCACCTGCACTTCCGGGCCGATGAAACGTAGCCAGTCAGGAAGTGCTAGTTTCCTTGGGTCGCCTACCTCGCCAAGCATAGTATAAGTTATGTACATGCCTGACGTTATTGCTGTTGAGAGTGAAATGCCTGAGGCTATCGCAACCGCGACCACGTGCTCCAATGGTGTTGGGCGTCGTTTAAGAAGCCCTGTGAAAAGAATTAGTGTCAGCACAGCTGCTATGATGGGCGATAACTCTGACGTAGTATACCCTGTGACTGCATAACCGTAAGTATCTATGAATCCCATTAACAGACCGACAGCAGCTCCGATAGTGATCGCGCTACCGAGCCTACTCACTCTACCACCTTATCCTGTGTGTCTAGGCAGGTAAGGCTCTCTGCAAGCTTAAGCACTACGGAACACACATGCCTTAACTCCTTGCTGCCTATCCTCATAGGCAGCGAGCATGCTTCACTTATTCTTCTGAAATACTTCATCCTCTCCTCACAGGACATACTTGTTGCTAGAGCCGCCAACTTAGTTAGGTACACTAGAGCCTCAATTACTGCCGAGGCTCCCCGGCTATAAGCTATCTTCGACCCCTCACACTCGTACGCATCTTTGATCGACCCAATAACCAAGTCTCTCCCTTTTGCATCGCGGTACTGCGCCTTGACCTCACACTCAAGTACCAGGTCAACGCCGTTACCCAGCCTAGGTGGACGTATACAGTGTGATGGAAGTAACGTTAGGGATTGCTTGTGAAATAAGGAGTTAAAGAAGAGGATGGGGTTGTGGGTGAAATTCAACGTGAATTCCGGGACCTGACGCAGGTTCATGGATGTGCGTGTCTCGGGGTAGGGCCTTATGATGACATCAACATTAGATCCTCTATCAAGTACCTCCACCCCCATGGGAGCAGTGTTCACTCTGCCGAAACCGTCTACCGTAACGCATATTCCTTCATGTAGACCATACCTGAGATACTTCCTTACTAGGTCTCGCATCCCTACTGATAGCGTCACGTCATCATCCACTCCAGAGTGTGCTCGCTCTGACACAATTATGGGGAACACGATTTTAATGGGTTTAACCAGAAGAGTAAGTTGCGTGGGTGTGATAGGTGGATTTAAGGGATCCGGCGACGTGGTTACATATGTATTCCGTGATCCGCTCCGATTTAGGTTTTGATGAAAATAGTGACTGCACCGCTGCCACACTTCTTGATGCCATGCTATCTGCGCAGCGTGAGGATGTAGAGGAACTTATTGGATCGCTACGGCCAATGCTTCGGGGGGCGAGAGCGTTAGTTGTTGGGGCGGGGTCCTCATGCATTAAATGCCGTGAGGTTCGTAACTCGTATGACGTCATAATTTGTGCTGATGGAGCCGCGCGCTGTTGCATTGACTCTGGTGTGAAACCGGATATAGTTGTAACTGACTTAGACGGGATCCGGGGGTTCGAGAAGTTGCTTCGCGATACACTAGTTGTAGTACATGCGCACGGAGATAACATGCGGTTACTTACTACATCACTTCCCTTGATACTCAATGTGAGCTCGGGAGTCATAGGGACTAGTCAGTGCTTAGTGAGTAGTAGGGTACGCATATTCGGGGGATTTACAGATGGTGATCGAGCAGTTTACCTAGCGAGTTACTTTAATGCTCATCGCGTGGGATTAGTGGGTTTTGACTTCAGCGGTGTTGTAGGGCGGTACTCCAAGCCCTACCTGGTTCGCGAGATGCGTGCATCGTCTGTTAAGTTGAGGAAACTTAAATGGGCTAGAGTTTTACTAGCATATTTGAGGATCTGGCGTGGTGAAGGGTACGTCGTCTGGGAGGGGTAGGGAAGTCATCATCACCGCTGGGTACAGGGTTCACTTAGGGTTCTATAGGTTCTACGACCCTCCCTACGCTTATGGCTCTCTAGGCGTTAGCCTAAGCAATCCAAAGCTAACCATTAGTGTCTCTTTGAAGGAACATTCAGGCATACGGGTAAGTGCCCCTACCGAGGAATCTAGGAGCTTAATTCAGCAGGTACTCACTTCCCTCAACATTAACGACGTTAGCGTTACGTTAAGCGGTTATGTCGAACATCACGTAGGGTTAGGGAGTAAAACCAGGATCACTATGGCGCTGCTGAGAGCCCTTGAGGTATTGGACATGATTAATGAACCAACGGATATGCTGGCACGCAGGTTTGGCATAGGGTCTGTTTCCGCTGTTGGGATGTACTCCTTCCTTAAGGGAGGGTTTGTAGCCGATACAGGCAGGTTAGTTTCTAGTGGTGAGGGACCTAATTTGCTACTTTCCCTCGACGTTCCCAGGGAATGGCGTGTGGTGCTGTGCATACCTCAGGGTAAGAGGGGACTAAGCGAGAAGGAGGAGGAACCCATTCTCAGCGAAGTTAGGCCCCATCCGAAGCAGGACGTGCTTTACGCACTATTTACTAGGTTAGTAACGGCAATACCCCTTAGGGATTACTATTCCTTCGCGAAGGCGTTAACTAAGTTGCAAGTACTCACCGGTGAGTACTTCAGCGAGTATCAGGGAGGGATATTCTGTTGCGACGAAAGCAAGGAGCTAGCGGAGATGCTGGAGAGGTCTGGAGCGCTGGGTGTGGGTCAAAGCAGTTGGGGACCAGCTGTGTATGGGTTCGTGGATAGCGTTGAGAAGGCAAGACGTGTCGCATCGGAAATCATTAAGCTAAGCGGTGAAGTAGGGATAAGGACTAACGTGATAATCTCCGATATCTCTACCCGCGGCCATCAGATTATTAATAAGGTGTAATATACGGTCAACGCAATTGCACTAGATATTATTAATAATAATGTATAGGCAACAACTATTTCCTTCTCTGTAAGGGGTTCCTTAAGTATGAGGAGCTGAACCAACGTTACTGGGGCCTCCGGATTTCTTGAGGGTCTTATTCGCCAATCATCACCTAGTACCGCTGGTCGTACTTTTATTCGCTCCTTGTT
>JALVVU010000020.1 GCA_027023255.1 Desulfurococcales archaeon | reverse complement strand
CGCCGCCGTTATCCTGCCGGACACCCTCCTGTTTAAGTACCTGGACACAGGACCATCAGTAGACTTCCCCCTAACCAAGGGGGCTCACCTCCTCACTGCCTTAAGTACCTCGGAACGCCTCCCCCCGAGCAGTTCATTTAGGTCATCTACGGTGTCGATCTCAGTCCACGGCACGTAACCTAAGTCCACAGCACGCACGTCAAGACCTACCTCAATACCCTTCATTAGTAGGTCGAAGAGGCTGAACTCCCTCGTGCCCCAAGGCATCTTATCGGCTAGGCTGAACACCGTAGACTTCATCACGAATAACCCAATGTCTATTAAGTCGAAGTCATTCACTCCCTTCCCTATCTCAACCACGGCGCCGTTCTTACCTAACTTAATCTTCGTTGCCTCACTAACCTCGATGTAATCAAGGCACCTGCTCCCAGCAACCACTATGTCAGCTTCCGGAGGGGCGCGCTCAAGGAGAGTCAACACCGCGTCCGGAGGGTAGAGCGAGTCACACACAGAAACTATGAAGCGGTCCCCCTCAACACACTCCCTAGCAACCATTAGCGAGTATGCGTTACCCCACTCCACCTTGTCGTTAAAGGCTACACACACGCCTGCTGAACTACCCGCGAGCCTCTCAACCGCTTCAATGGAGGCGTTACTGCATAACTCACCGCAGGTCCTCGACACAACGACATCGAACCTACTGACCCCCGCAGCCTTAATGGCTTTGATAGGGTACGCTATGAGGGGCTCGCCCTCGATTACGTGGAAGCACTTAGGCACGCCTCCCGTCGCATCACGTAACCTCTTACCTAGTCCCGAAGCTAGTATCACTGCCTCCTTAACGGCTGTCATGGAAGAACACCTCCTTTAGGGAGAGGACTTTAATTCCTGAGTTACCGTGGCTACGGACTTAACGGTCGGTTTGACGGTTTTAAGCCGCTTCATACTTGGGTGCGGAAGTTAAAAAGTGTTGGGTGGGGGAAAGTATATTAGGCCGATATATTGAGTAGATATATTGGGTCGATAGGAATGCCTAGGAAGAAAAGGGAAGTCATAATGCCTGCCGACGCGATGAGGGGTAAGTTCAGGCTACTCCTACTCTACCTACTCAAGGACTCGCCAAAGCACGGCTACCTACTAATGAAGAAGTTAAGCGAATTCATAGGCCACACACCGAGCCCCGGAACCGTGTACCCAGCGTTAAGGGACCTCCTCATGGAGGGACTAATAGAGGTTCGGGTAAGGGCATCCGGCGGGAGAGTCGTTAAGGAGTACACCATAACTGAGGACGGGCTCAAATACCTTGAGGAGCATTCCGACGAGGTACGTAAGCTCGCCAGAATGCTTGCCGCGGTGGAGATCCTTAAGAAGGCCGACCTAGACACAATGAAGAAGGCATTCAGGGAACTCCTTGAGGTACTGCCTGACCTAGACGAGGAGGGGCAGGCGAGAGTACTTAATGTGCTTAAGGAATGCGGTGAGAAGCTCATCAAGACCCTAGAGGAGGTGAGAAAGCATGACTGAGTACGCGGTCGTGGCTGAAGGCCTAGTGAAGAAGTTCGGGAGCATAACCGCCGTAGCTGGCGTGTCCTTCAAGGTAAGGTACGGCGAGATATTCGGGTTCCTAGGCCCTAACGGTGCAGGAAAGACCACGACCATACACATGCTGGCCACGCTACTGAAGCCCACGGCTGGTGACGCGTGGGTAGCTGGGCATCACATCGTTAAGGAGTCAGACGCTGTGAGGAGATCCATAGGCGTGGTGTTCCAGGACCCGAGCCTAGACTCAGAACTAACCGCTTACGAGAACATGTACATTCACGGCAAGATCTACGGAATGAGTGGTGAGGAGCTGAGGTACAGGATCGAGGAGATGCTTAGGTTCGTTGAGCTCTACGAACACAGGAACAGGCTAGTGAAGTACTTCTCCGGCGGGATGAGGAGGAGGCTCGAGATAGCTAGGGCCCTGCTCCACAAGCCTAAGGTACTCTTCCTCGATGAGCCGACCTTAGGGCTGGACCCGCAGACGAGGGCCCACATATGGGAGTACATAAGGAGGTTGAGGGACGAGGGAGGAGTCACGATATTCCTAACGACGCACTACATGGACGAGGCTGAGGAACTCTGCGACCGCCTAGCCATAATAGATCACGGCAAGATAATAGCTGAGGGCACCCCCAACCAATTAAAGAGGCTTGTCGGGTCAGACGTCATCTACCTGAAGGTAAGGGCAGTCAACGGCGCCCCTAACCCATGCGACGCGCTCAGCGCCCCGCCAGTCATGGAGTGCAAGCCATTAAGGGAGGGAATGATCGCGCTCAAGGTTAGTGACGCGACCCAAGCGATACCGGTGATCCTTGAGAAGGCCGCGTCAATGGGGCTGAAGGTCGCTGAGGTCAGCTACAGGAAACCAACCCTCAACGACGTCTTCCTCTACCTAACGGGCAGGGAGATCCGTGAGGAGGAGGGAAGCGAGGCTGATTTCCTTAAACACGTCATAAGGGTGAGGAGGTTCAGGAGGAGGTGAGGTAGTGATGAGCAGGGCCCTAGACCCCTTCGTGATCATGGCTTACAGGCAGTTCAGGAGGTTCCTACGCACTAAGGCGAGGGTAGTGACGTCCATACTGAACCCCATAATATGGATAGCGTTCTTCGGGCTCGGGTGGGCCAACGCCTTCAACTTCCCAATGGCTAAGGCAATATTCGGTGGCGTGGACTACCTAACGTTCCTAACACCGGGCGTAACGGCGATGGCGGTCTTCACAGCCTCCTTCATCGGCGGCGTGACCGTGATCTGGGACAAGCAATTCGGGTTCCTTAAGGAAGTGTTGGTGGCGCCAGCCTCAAGAACAGGCATAATACTGGGCAGGATCTTCGGGGACGCCGTAATAGCTGTGCTGCAGGGACTAGCGATAATGGCGTTAAGCTTCGCAATAGCACACAACCTTAACCCATACGGAGTCCTACCAGCGCTAGCATACGCCTTCATACTGGCGCTAGGATTCACCTCGGCAGGAGTTACGCTAGCGCTTAAAATGACGAGCATGGAGGGCTTCCAAATGGTGATAAGCTTACTAATGATGCCGTTGATATTCCTGAGCGGCGCCTTCTACCCAATAAAATTCATGCCAGACTGGATGAAGTGGGTCGCCTACATAAACCCACTAACGTACGCCGTCGACGGCATGAGGCACTACCTCAGCGGAGTCTCAACATTCAACCCACTAACAGACCTAGCAGTACTCTGCGTAATAACAGCTGCCTTCATGGCGCTAGCCTCCAAACTATTCGAGAAAGCAACAATAGATTAACATTAACTAAGACACAGCCGCCCCTTAACCAGGTATAAATATTTTTCTAACCTAAGATTTTCCCTCAAGGTAATGCATTCTTATATTAGAGTACCAGGTAACCTATATCGAGGGATCAACATATGATGGTGAGTAGGAGGGTACTCATACTGGTCTTAGCGGCCGCAGCCATAGTCGTGACGTCGGTTGCCTCCGCCTTCGCGCTAGGGATACTACCCCCCTAAAGCGCCAGGCATCTACATAACCATAACCCCGGTGGGCCTCAAGGGGGAGGGATACCGCGGAACGCGTACGTAGTGGTTCAGGTAAGCATGATTACGCCGGACGGACCCGTGAAGACTGTGTGCCGAGGCCTGTTAAAGGGGGCCACGCTCTTCATACCTTACGACAAGGTTGCGGGAATAGCGTCGAAATGAGTCAAGGAAGGACACGTAATGCCGGGAATGATTATAGACTACTGGGTAGTCAGTGAGGACGGGAAACTCAATAGCATCAGGAGCAACTATAGTGAACTACGACCCAGCAGAGCTAATAAAGTCAAGAATACTAAGCATGCAGGTAACCGTAACCGTAACTAGGAATAAACATTAAGAGGACGCAAGGGAGGCACATCAATAATAATCAAAGTCGTAATTTACCATGACGTCACCCATAATCGTGAGACAAGACTCATTTTAACCTGAAGATTAAGGAGCATTCGCCTAGGAAAACTACGCAGGAAGCAGATACGTTAAGCTACCGATACTCATACCCTGCCCTGCAATTCAATGCACCTCCGCAATAAACCTAGAAGCTCATGTATGTTTCCCCTAAAGCTCAACTCACAGCGGCAATAATTGAGGAGTTCAACCCCGGAAGGTGAGGTGAGAACACATGATGCGTTCCACATAATGTCTAATATCTAAGCTACCGGGATGATTGCGGTGAAGTTTAGGGCGGTGCTTTTGTTGTTCCGTCTTTCTTAAGGTGAGCCATTAGGTTTTAAGAAGATTATGATTAGCGGGAATGTGTATCTAGGTGAGGGCGGTTCTATGGCTCTCTATGCAGGTGCGCTTGGGTTGAAGTATGAATTATTAACGAGGTATGTTATGTTTTAGGGCGTCCCCACGCTGGTGCTGTGTTTTGAGCCGTGCCTTCTTGAGTGACGCGCTGCTTTCCTCCGGTATGCTTTATTTACTTCCTGCTGGTACTGTTGCGCGCCGTATTTCTAGGTGGGTTGCCGCACTGCTTACTAGGTCTATGTGCATCCTGAGGTAGTCTCTTAGTAAGCGTGTTATGAGGAAGTTCCTCCTCACGTGTTCTCTCCCGTTGCTTCCTAG
>JALVVU010000019.1 GCA_027023255.1 Desulfurococcales archaeon | reverse complement strand
TCCTAGTAGAAGTGCGTAGGTACCTGATGGGATGATGTGCTCCAACACTCCTCGAAGCCTGAGTTTTCCTCCTCTAAATAGCGTGTAGTTGAAGAGACCCTCGTACGTTATCACTAAGTCTAAGTTTCTTGCGAGTTCTGCACGATTCACGACATTACTTGAGACCTCACACACGTTAATCACGGCGCTAATTGACGTGGATCCCGGGTAGAAAAGCGCTGAGCACTGCCATGGCTCCACATATGCCTCGACTTCCGCGATGCCTATTGGTTGGAATGCTCTCTCACCGTACCTTCCGCACGTGTCGCTTACAAACGTTATGCCTACTGGGCGATCCTTAACCGCTATTCTCGCGTATGGGGGATAGAGTGAAGCGACTATCTCTGGAGGTAGGTTAAGTGATCTTGACTTCCTGAGTATTCGTGCTTCGAAGACGTTCTTAGGGAGTTCGTTGAACCTCCCCAGATGTGTGGTGGCTACGGCCATCGCTTCCCTACAACCGTAGATCACTAGGTTCACATCGGAGAACTTAGTGCTGTGCATTTTAGCGAGTATTGAACCCGTCACCCCAATCTTACTTAAGCTAATGCCGCTGGCATCGGCCACTATTGTGGCGGCTGAGAGGGCGTCCTCCTCGACCTCGTCGTTTATTGTGCATAGGAGTTCCGCCATCCTTGACTCCGGGGTTAACCATTCTCTAATTAAGGATACGGGTAGCTTGGGTGTGGGGGCCCCAATTATGGGGTCCTTCTCGATCACACTGTGTTTCTGGGATGCTTCCCTCATCAGCTTCACGTCGTAGTGTTTCAACACGCGTTCGTAGTAGGTGTTGAACCTCCTCCACTGGGTTACCTTGCTCGTCGGTACGTACTTAACGTAAGCTATGACCTGACCTGGTGGGTGGGTATTCCCCACCACAACATGTATCCTGCCTCGCTTATCGATTAGTAAGTCATGATCCCTGAACCCGCGTTCGTCAGACGGTTTGCTATAAATCATCGGTCATACCGCCTTCCTCATCATCCGAGGCGAATTAAGCTTCCACTCATTATAATTTTACCCCTTCAGCGATAGAATTAACTGCGGCGCCAACCTAATTACGTGTAGGTAATGTATATTCAACGGTGCCTAGCAACTTGAAGGATGAAGTAGTGATTAAGTTCTCCGCTGGCGTAATCGGTGATGACCTTAGCTTCGTGAGCAATGGCCTAAGCCTCATCGTGAATGATGGCATCATAACGGGCATTGAGGGCGGGAATACAGTCCCCGACATCGACCTCTCATGCTGCATGGTAATGCCTCCAGTGGCGAACATGCATGTCCACGTACTTGACTACGTAGCGCCGGAGTCCGGGCTGGATTTAAGTATCGACGAGATTGTTGGCGAGCCCCACGGCATTAAGTACAGGTTAATTAGGAAGGTATCGAAGGATGACTTACTCCAAGTCGTGAGGGAGTTCAGGGCCCTCTCCTGGAGATTGGGGGTAGGCTTCATAGCTGAGTTTAGGGAGTTGGGCACATACGGATTATCGGTTGATATGGATGAGCGCCCTTACGGTCACTTCGTCCTAGGCATGCCGTCCACGCACGACCCGCGTGCTGTGAGGAGCGAATTGCCTGGGCTTTTAGAGCAGAGTGATGGATTGGGTATTTCCTCCCCCCTGTATTTTAGCGAGGATACCTTGAGTTACCTTATTTCGGAGTTTAAGAGGAGGGGTAAGCCTGTATTCTCCCACGTATCCGAGACCAAGGAGACGTGGGAGTTGAGGGATTTTGATTTAATCCTTAGGGTTGGCCCACCAGATACGGTTATTCATGGAACTTGGTTACGTAATGAGGAATTGCGGATCCTATCATCACGTAGTGTAAACTTAGTTCTCTGCGTTAGGTCCAATGAATGGTTTAGGGTTGGTCTCCCCGATCTCAAGGCTGTTTATGAGTCGGGGGTCAGCGTTTCTTTAGGGACAGATAACTGCGGCTGGGTTAAACCAGATCCTTGGAGGGAAGCGGAAAGGCTCCTCATTTTAGCTAGAGTTGCGGGCGTGAATGACGCTAAGTGGGTCCTTAAGGCGCTGCTTAACGCGTCACCGGTTGGTGTGAGGAACCGCATTGTTGAGGGTGGTCCTGCGAACTTCATCGTATTGAGGTATGTGGGGACCGTGCTGGAGAGGGCTAAGGATAAGTATGCGGGACTCGTGAAGAGAGGGGGAGAGGACCTAGTTATTTCCTTGGTGATGGGGGGTGCCTGCAGATACTGTGTTGAGGAGGCGACGCCCTTACGTCACGGTCTTCGTAACCATGTCGGTTGATGGGAAAATAGCTTCCGTGGTTAGGGACTCGAGGCTTAGCTGCCCTTTCGATAAGAGGAGGCAGCATGCTCTGAGGGCAAGTCATGATGCTGTGGTTGTGGGTGCTTCGACAGTGTTGATTGACAATCCCCTACTGACTGTTAGGCTAGTGAAGGGTCCTAACCCGAAGCGAGTTATTATTGATGGTAGGCTCCGCATACCGCTGAACTCACGCGTGGTGACTAACAAGGATGCTGAGACCATAGTCCTCACTTGCTCAGACAATAGTAAGTCTGAGAAGATCACTGCCCTTCTTAAAGCTGGTGTTAAGGTTCTGACTTTCCCGTGCGTTGACGGAATAATTGACCTAAGCGAGGCTCTACTGAGTCTCAGGGAGGAAGGCATTTCGAGCATCCTGGTTGAGGGGGGTGGTGAGTTGTTATGGCATTTCTTCAGGCTCTCCCTAGTGGATGAGTTCAGAGTAACGCTGTCGCCCTACGTTATCGGTGGGAGAGACGCTGTCACACCCGTGGAGGGGCGTGGTTTCGGAGCCTTCAGTGAGTGGGTTAAACTGAAACTTATCCACGTCATCAGATGTGAGTGTGGCAATGAAGTGCATTTAATATACCGTGTCCTCAGGTGCCCCAATGCATGATATTATTTAAAGGAACTCCCACATAATCCCTAGGTAACGGTGGATAGGTGATGAGGGCTGAACACTCACGAGTAATTCTTAGCGTAGTGCTTCTTGTTCCGATTGCCTTAGCAACGGTTGGGATAGTCTTCTCTAGCATAGCAGTACGTGCGGGCGGTCTTGACGACGCCTTCAATATTGTTGGAGAAAGCCTTAGGCTGAAGTATGAGTACACGTACAGCGTGGAGGTAAGCAACATAGGCGGCGCTTCCGTGACACTTAATGTGAGCGAATACTATATGTATGTAATAACTAATCTAAACTCAACTCACGTTAAAGTCATTTCAAGTCCCGTAGGAAACGTTACCGTGAAGTTCGTTTCAGGATCGTGGGTAGCGCTGGCAGCACTGCTTGGCTGGGCGGGGAGTAACGTCACCATGTTCATTAAGAAGTTCATTATCCCGTCCATAGATAATGCCGTAGTGCCTAAGAGTAAGTTGCAGGAAGTGTTGAGGACAGTAGCCGCTGTTTCGCCAGTACGATTGGAGGTTCCGTCAAAATCGTGCAACCTAATCAACGTGGATGAAGCCTTGTTTAATGCGAGAAGGTATGATGTTGGTGTCAGTGGTGAGGCGTACTATGAATGCAGGACAGGGATCCTGTTAAAGTACGTCAATGGAACCACGTCCGTAATGAGCCTAGGTTCAAGGAATGTTAAGGTTCGGGTGACCCTGTACGTTAAGTTAGTTGCGGCTAACACGGAACTACTGAAGGAGATTGTGGTGGGTCATGTACCATCCACATCAACCACGCTACCCGCCAAAACTTCCTCAATGCCGGGATGGATTCCCTACGCGTTACTCGCCCTAAGCATAGCGTTAGCGGTTGCTATGGGGATCATGTATTTCAGGATACGGAGAGCCTACCAGAAGTAGTCTCGTGAGGATGAATCATTGAGTAGTTCGGAAAGTACCTTAAAGAATGAGGCGGCGTTCCCTATAACTAGTATTGTTAGTCCCATGATAGCGAGTATTAATGCACCTAAGTTACTTAGGGCTGATACGTTCACGCTGAGGACGTATGCTCCATCACCATCCGCTGCTATCTTCACAGACAGTGCCGAGGCTAACATAACTAATCCAACAATAGTGAACACCACAGACATCAGGAAGAACCTTATCCCGTACGCTATCGCTTTCCCCCACTTCACCTTCCCCACCGTATATTCCTCTCTAAGCCGCTCAAGCATTAAAAACCGGGGGTTAGGTGGAACAGTATTCCCTAAGTGATACTCGGGCAACACCGAAGCACCGATAGTTTTATCCTGAGATTGCCACTATGGGTAGTGGTTACGCCCCTTGAACGACATTACCTCCAAAAAGGGTAATGAGAGCATTACTGCTAGGCGCGAGGAATTCCTTAAGGCTGTGAAAACGTTGGTTAGCGTATATTATCCTAACATACGTTTAGATGACTTCCCATCATATAAGCTCGTCAGGAATGGGGGTATCCACCCTATCGGTATCCTAGTGTCCATTATCCTATCTCAAAACACGTCTGACAGGAATGCTGGTATCGCGCTTCAGAGACTAAAGGAAAGGGTGGGTGAGTACCTAGACCCTGTTAAGTTGGAGGAGGTATCGGTTAAGGAACTTGAGGAAATAATCAGACCATCAGGAATGCAACGCCAAAAGAGTCGAACAATAATCAATGTACTGA
>JALVVU010000018.1 GCA_027023255.1 Desulfurococcales archaeon | reverse complement strand
TACAGTAAGCAGTTATTACTAAGCCATAATTTATCGAGCCAATAACTACGTCCCTCAACCGTCACGACCTTACCATGAATATCAGTGACCGGTAATGCCACTGCACCCATCGCTTGTCGAATACCTTACCTTACGCTAACTACTAACCCTTTGTGGGTGCTCGAGTAAAACACAGCAGTATTTCACTTTAGCACTTAGGGAGAGAATTCTGGGAGGGGGTGAATATTTCCTCTTTACTCTTCCCTGTACCCGAACCTCGTTATCTTGACTACCTTGTCTGGGAATACCCTGATTCCTTTGTCGGTTATCTCGAATGGGTGCCTGCGCATGTCGTGCTTCGTGCCCCTCATCTTCCATACTATTAGGGAGCGCTTTAACTCGCCGTTGACCTCGTCTAGGTCTAGCCTTATGATGCCGTCTACGGCGTGTTCGACGCCGGGCCCGCCGAAGCCTCGCTCGGTTACGCTCACCTGCGATACGAGTATCGCTGTCGCCCCTAGTCCTGCTAGGACTCTCTTGAGGTTCATTAGGACCCCCCTAGCTACTGCTGGCTTCGTTATGTACAGCGTCGACACCGAGTCCACCACTGCCCTTACTGCCCTCGTGTCCCTTAACGCCTGCTTCACCACGTCAATGAATTCGCCGAAGTCATCGACGCTCGTTACTACGTAGCGCTCCCTCTTGGCTGCCTCACCTATGCCTCCCGTGAAGGCATCCACGATCGCGAAGAGCCCTTCCTCCTCGAACTTCCTCACGTCCCAGCCGAACTCAGCCATGTTCCTCCTCACCTGCACTGGGTGCTCCTCGAGCGCCACGTAAACCGCTGGCTCGCCATGCAGTAGGCCGTAGTACACGTACTGCTGGCTGAATATCGTCTTGCCGGTGCCGGGCCCGCCGGAGAGCAGCACTATGTTCCTCTTAGGTATGCCTCCGTAGAGGAGCTCGTCCATCCCGGGGATCCCGGTTTTAATCCTCTCGACCACGATAATCACCCAAGTAAATATAATTCAAAACTAAGCTAATAACCTTCCCTCAAGGAATCAGGCGGTGAGGCAGGCTAATGATTTAATAAGCCTTAAACTTGCGGGCAACCACTTACTCAGGGCTTAACCCTCCTCAACCATTCAGTATCGATGGCTACGTCCCCAGCTTTCTCCAGTATCTCCTTATCATTTGTTAGGAGCTTCGCCTTACGTAGCCTCACGTAGTAGACGTAGGCCGCATCATACGCTGTTAGGCCCAGCTGCTCACCTAACGTGCTAATGTGCTTTAGGTCTTCGGGCTCTACACGTAATTATTGTTAGGTACTTAGCCAGCTTGGATAGGGCGGTAACCACTTGCTCGAGATTTCTTATCCTTCCCCTACGTGCCTCAATTACCGCGGCGTTCGCTACCTCGTAGAGCGTTAAGTCAAGCACCGCTACGCCCTCCTCAAGTAATTGTTTGATGGCTTCCGTAGCGCCCTTACGGACGAATTTAGCTATGGGGTGCAGTGCTGACGCGTCAAGTATTATCAAGTGCTCTCCCCCAGCGAGCAGTTTTAATGACATTAACCCACTCATCCTCACTTAAGCCCTCACAAGCCTCCGCCAGCTCCCTTAAGGCCTCCATCACCCTTCTCCTCTTCTCCTCCTCGATGGCGCGGCGCAGCGACTCCTCAATTACTTGACGGATGTTCACCCCTAACCGCTCGGCCTCCTCCTTAAGGCGCTTAGGTATGCGGACCGAGACAACTACTGTTGACAAACAATCACCGTATACGTAATGACGTAAACCAGGAAAGGTAATGAGTCTACGTAAGGTTTACCCTGCGGGACCCTACACCGCCCTATACACGCGCCTCCTTAGATCCCTTAGGTCAGTAACCCTCCTCACTAACCCTCTTCTGAGGAGGACTGAGAGGGCGTGCCTAACGGTTCTTTCTGGTAGGCCCGTTAGCGCTAGTAGCTCCTTTGTTGAGGCGGGGCCGTACACCTTGAGCATTTTGAGGACGTATTTAGCGCTGGGCGGTAGGTCCTTGACCTCACCCGCAACTACCCTTACCTTCCTCTCGATCACGTCGCTAAGGCCCTCGCCAAACCTTATGAAGGTCACGGGTGAGGGTGCCTTAACCACCCTTACCTCCTCCCGCACCCTAACTCGCTCGACACCATCCGCAATAACCTCCACAACGTACCTGCTGGATATGTTTGTTATGGTTACTTCGGCGTCCTCAGGTATGACCAGTGCCCTCCTTAAGGGGTTGACGGTGTTCACTGGCACGACCTCCAGCACTTTCGAGTGAGGCATAACTATGGGGCCCCCGACGGAGAATGCGTACGCGGTGGAGCCAGCCGGGGTCGCGATTAGGATGCCGTCTGCCTTATCCCTCCACACGAACTCCTTATTCACGAATAGGTCGTACTCCATCACTGAAGCGCTCCTCGAGGGGAAGACCGCCACCTCGTTAAGAGCCCTCGTTACGGCTTCCCCATTCACGATCGCCTCAATCCTCGTGTAGGGCCTGAGCACGTACTCCCCACGCGCTAACCTCTCCACCGCTTCCTTAAGGCCTTCCCAGTCGGTTGAGGCAAAGAACGTGGAGTACCCTGGGGGAGAGATCGGCAGTATCGGGAGGGCCTCCACCACAGCTTGATGCGTTGCTTTAAGGACGTCACTATCCGTGCCTATGATCACTAACGCGTCAACGTCGCTTAAGTCGCTTGGCTTAATCGAGGTGAGGGGCTTCGTCAGCACCCGCGCGTCAATTCCTGTGGTTGAGAACAGCTTAGTTATTGCCGCTGCCCTCGAACCTAAGCCCTTGCTGAGGGCCACGGCCACGCGTTTTACCGGCATCACTTGCATTTTAACCGTGGTTAAATGCAATTATTGCATAAATAGCTTGCCTTAAAGCGATCCCCGCATAATCATGGTTGGGGTGCCGCCCGTGGGTACCGGGAGGAAACTACTGTACCTCGCATGGTCCTTACTCGTTCTCGCCCTAGCTTACGTCGCCCCCTACACCCTCTTAGCCGGGGTTGAGGGGATGGAGCTCTACGCTTTCTGGGCGTTGCTTGCGGTGACCCACATCATCGTTTCCTACGCCTACGTTAGGTTCGGGGGTGATGACTCGTGGACGCGGCCCTAGCAACATTCGCTGCTACGCTCATCATTTACTTCGTTGCCGGCACTGCCTTAGCCCTAGCCTCGAGAAGGGCTGGGGTGGGGACTAGCAGGGACTACTTCGTGGCCGGGTACAGGTTAGGTGGGTTCCTCGCTGCGATGACTTACGCCGCCACCACCTACTCCGCCTTCATGATGGTGGGGCTCGTCGGCCTAACGTACGTTACGGGCGTCGGGGCATTCGGCTTCGAACTCACGTACCTCCTAGCGACGGTCTCGATACTCGCCCTCCTAGCCCCTAGGGTTTGGGGCCTAGCACGTGAGAGGAGGTGGGTTAGCCCGGCGGAGATGCTCTCCGACCTCTACGGCTCCAAGGCGTTGGGGCCGGTCACGGCAGCCACGTACTTAGCCGCCCTAATACCGTACACGGCGGCTCAAGTCATAGGGATAGGTGTCATAGTTCAGGTGCTTGGGGGTGGTAGTGAGTCAGCTTACTTAGCGGGCGTGTGCTTAGCTGTCGCTACGATCGCGCTGTGGGTTTACCTAGGCGGGATGTGGTCCGTCGCCACCACCGACGCGTTCCAGGGGCTCTGGATGATTACCGCAGCGTTAGGCTTCATAGTGTGGCTCTTTACCTGGGGCTTCGGGGACCTGAGTAAGCTCGCGTCATCTCTGGCGGTCCTAGGTAAGGAGGGGTTGCTGAGCACGGGTAAGGTGTGGACACCCATGATATTCGTGTCCTACACCATCCCATGGCTATTCTTCGCCGTAACTAACCCGCAGGTAGTTCAGAGGCTCTACACCCCGAGAAGCAAGTCCGCGTTAACGCGGATGATAGCTCTCTTCGCTGCCTTCGGCCTAACCTACACCGTCATAGTCACGATGGCCGGCCTCATGGGGAGGGCCCTAACCGCTACGGGCGTGCTGCCGTTCATCAAGGATAGGGACGCCGTCACCCCAACACTACTTGCCCACGCACCACCATGGCTCTCCGCGGTAGTTTTCGTATCCATAGTAGCGGCCGCGGTATCCACAGCAGACTCAATAATACTCGCGTTAGCAACCGCTGCGGCGAGGGACCTCTACGCATCAATAAAGAAGGGTGTGAGCGACGACACACTAATCAACGTGGGTAGGGGAGCGGCGATCGCCCTAACACTAATTGCGGCAACGGTCGCGGTGTTCAGGCCGGGCTTCATAGTGGAGTTATCGGTGCTCTCCTCAGTCATGCTGCTCCCACTAGCCCCCATAACGTTCACAGCGTGGTTACTCCATAAGAGGTTAGGGAAGTACTCGAGGGCAGCGGCAATAACCGCTCTAGTGGTTGGGTTCGCGATAGCCCTAACACACGCCGTAATCGCGGGAGGCAAGAAAGCCCTAGTAACACCCATAGCCGGGATCCCGTACTCAGCAGTGATCCTCGCAGTGTCGACCGCAATCCTAGTGACTGGCCTAATAGCGGATGCTTGGAGGCGAAGCAAGTAAGTAGGGGAAGCACCCTCCCACACCAACGCAAAGCCTGTTCAAACAGTGAAGATCATTAT
>JALVVU010000017.1 GCA_027023255.1 Desulfurococcales archaeon | reverse complement strand
ATAATAGTGTATGGTAGGAGGCGTGTCGGTAAGACTAGGTTGCTGAGGGAGTTCTGCTCAAGTAACGGCGTGGAGTGCGTGTTCTACGTTTCCGTTCCGCAACCTGAGGGGGTGAGTAGGGACGAGTTAATTGAAGCTATCAGTAAGTCGTTGGGGGTTAAGGTCACTGGAAGGGACGTGGTGGAGGTTATAGAGGGATTATCGCGTGCACTCAAGGGCTTGGGGCGTAGGGTTGCGTTAGTTCTGGATGAATTCCAGTATATGGCTACGAGCTCCCCTGGACTGGTGGGGAGGCTTCAGAGATCGATTGATGAGGTCTTAAGTAAGGATCGGTCGCTGATGCTCATACTATGCGGTTCCGCAGTATCGTTTATGGAGACGGAGCTCCTGGGCTACAGGTCCCCACTCTACGGGAGGAGGTCAGTGTCGATGAAGTTAAAGCCGTTAAATCCTGTGGAGATAGCTGGGTTCTACCCGGGCTGGTCCTTTAAGGAGGTTATGGAGGCTTACGGGGTGCTTGGGGGTACGCCTGCGTACCATAGGTTCTTTGATCCGCGCGAGGACTTGAGGAGTAACATCCTTAAGAACATACTTACGCAGGGTTCATACCTCCTTGATGAAGCATTTAACCTCCTACGGCAGGAGGTGAGGGAACCTAGGACGTACTTCACGATACTCTCAGGCATAGCGGCGGGGGTGTTAAGCCCGGCGAAATTAGCCGTCATGGCTGGCGTGGACTCGAGGACTATGGGTAAGTACGTTTCGTTGCTTGAGGATCTAGACATAGTGCGTAGGGTAACCCCGTTGGGGCGGCGTAAGCCTGTGCAGGTTAGGTTCGCCGACAACTACTTCAGGTTCTGGTTTAGCTTCGTGAAACCTTACCAAGGCCTTATAGAGGCTGGGTTGCGTGAGGACGTGCTTAAGATCATTGAGGGGAAGTGGGGTCAGTACATGGGTTCGGTGCTCGAGGACGCGGTCATGGATATGGTGCCGGAGCTACGTAGGGCTGGCGTGATTAAGGTGCTTCCCATCAAGTACGGCAGGTGGTGGCGTAAGGGTGAGGAAATAGACTTAGTTGTTGTGGGTGAGGGTGAAGCGCAGTTCATCGAGGTTAAATGGGGTTCCCTCTCGGTAAGAGACGTTAGGAGAACCTTAGATCACTTGAGAGCAAAGGCCATGAAGACAGGGATTAAGTTCAGGCGCTCACACTACACGCTAATAGCTCGTGAGGTGAAGGGTGAGGCGAGCCTAGAGAGAGACGAGAGCACTTACGACTTGAACGGCTTGGGTAAGCTTCTTAATGTGGGGACCGCTTAAAGTTAAAACCTTACATCTTCTTTGCGGCTGACCTGATTTGCTTTACCTTGTTCATGAGTTTCTTTACTCTCTCGGGGTCCACGGGGTTCTGCGTTATTCCCTTCACCTTAAAGTACGTGCCGACTATCGCGCCGTCCGCGACGCTTAGGAGTTCCTCGACGTTTCCTGGGTTTAGGCCTGAGCCTATGAGTACTGGTCTTCCCGGCGCGGCTTTCTTGGCCCTGATGACGTCCTCCCTCGTTGGTGGCTTACCAGTCATTGTCCCGGTCACTATGAGTGCGTCAGCCATGTAGAAGTCAGCCCAGGTCGCGTGGGTTTCGATGTCTATTCCGGGGAAGACTACGGAGTGTTTCTTCACGATGTCGCAGAAGAACCTTATGTCCCACGCGTGTAGTAGCTTCTTGAGCCTCATTAGGTCGGCGGCGTTTCCGTGGTCGAACTCGCCGGTGTCCCACACCGCCGCCCCCGTGTATAGGCATACCCTAATGAACTTCGCGCCAGCCGCCTTAGCTATTCCTAACGCGACCCTGCCGCCGTTATGTATGACGGTAATGCCTGCCGGCACGTTCACTTCCTTAATGACCTCCCTTGCCGCAACCGCGTGCGCCGCTATTTCCTCGGGAGGTATTCTGGAGGCGCCGGAGTAGTAGGGGAGGTCCCACATGTTCTCAACTATTATACCGTCGACCCCGCCCTCGATTAGGGCTTTAGCGTCCCTTAGAGCCGCCTCAATAATTTCGTCCATCCCCCAGCCCTCGTAGGCGGGTGAGCCGGGGAGGGGCATGAGGTGAACCATGCCTATGATGGGTTTCTCGACTCCGAAGAGTTCCTCCATGCTTTGGAGGCGTTTCGAGTAGAAGTTCCTCGCCCACTCGGGGATTAGGTCGTTTAGGTTGAAGGTTCCTCCCATCCTGCCTGAACCTCACTCCTTTAGTGGTGAGGCGTAATTTATCCTTGCCTGCTAACCTCGAAAGCCCGCGTCAGAAGAGCGCATGAGGAGGTCAGTGGCTTAAGGTACCTTAGAGAGGCTTGTGATTGATGCCTTAAGGCAACACTGAGGCCTCCTGGCTATACGCACCCTCACTTAAACTTATTTGCTGATTTCAGAAAGTAAGTATGTGGTAGGATTATGACGGACATTCTGAAAATTAGGGTAGGTAAGAAAAGAACTATTGTCATACCTAAGAAGGTTGCTACGGAGTTAGGGATTGATGAGGGGACAATCTTAGCAGTAAGTACGGAGGGAGGGAAGTTAGTTCTCGAACCAATACCTGATGCAGTAACCCTCTCGCTTAAGGGAAAGAAGGTAGCTAGGATTACGCTGAAGGAGCTGGAGGAGGAGAGTGTTGCGGTACAGGAGAGATACATTAACGAGAGGTAAGGGAAAGCGCAGGGTCTTGGTAGATACTACATTCCTCCTCCCAGCCTTAGGTATTGAAGTAGAGAAAGAAGCTATGGGCGTAATAAAGTACTTCCACGACTTAAACGTATATTACACGGAGTTCGGGCTGCTCGAAGCTATGTGGAAGGTAATTAAATTAGTAAACCCGAAGGATATCGACGTCGTTAGGTTAGGGCTTAAGGCAATAGAAAACACCTACTCAGTGCTTAAGCCACCTTCGGAAGCGTACCTTAAGGCATGGGAGATATTCCTTAAGGGCCATAGAGATTTCATTGACGCCCTCTACTACTCAACAGCGGTTCTTACGAGAACACCTCTCCTAACAATAGATAAGGAATTCATAAAGTTCCTTGCAGGTAAGGGATACTTAATTAAGGGAGTCATCTATACACCCGCAAGCATTGAGGAACTGCTTAATTGACCTCATAAATCATCAAGCAAACACGCTACCCCCGCACCCCCATCACTAAAAACCATGAGTGGCGGTGCCCCTCATAAGAGCTCCCCAAAGTTTTAGCGGGTAAGGGATTTATTCTCTCCCCACGTGTCGTACTTGGTGGTTAAAACCATGCTCTACGTCGGTCACGTGAAGAGCGGTGTCGAGTTCGCGGCTAAGTTCCCGTACCCCGTAGGTATAGTGACGTTCATGGTGTTCCCCGAGTTCCTGAGGACTGATGAGGGGTTCGCGGACAAGGTTAAGGTACTGGTCGAGGACCCGTTCTTCGACCTCCTCGAGATAGGTCCCATAGGGGACCACGAGTGGAGCAAACTCACGAACGTCATTAAGGCCTCGGGCAGGGACGTTAGGGTTGCGGTCGGGCTCCAGCCCGAGGTCCTCGTAAGGAAGTTCAACCCCAACGCCCTTAATGAGGATGAGAGGAAGAAGGCTGAGGAGGTACTGGTTAAGGACACGGAGATTGCTGGCAAGCGCGGAGTTAAGGCCGTGGCGCTGTGCTCCGGCCCCAACGTGGAGGGCCCGGAAAGGGAGAAGGCTAAGGAGGCCTTCGTGAAGACTCTCTCCGCGATTGCCGCTAAGGCCGCCGAGTACGGGGCTAACGTGTACGTCGAGACCTTCGACTACTCCTGGGACAAGAAGCGCCTCCTAGGCCCCATAGGCTTCTCAGCTAAGGTGATTGAGGACGTGAGGGCGTTAGGGCATAAGAACGTGTGGCTCATGTGGGACCTCAGCCACGCCCCAATGCTCGGCGAGAAGCCGGAGGACCTGAAGCCCTACGCTGACCTCCTAGGCCACATACACGTTGGGTGCACGAAGAAGGTTGAGGACAAACTCCTCGACTGGCACCCAGGCTTCTACAGGCCCGGAGCAATAAACACTGAGAAGGAGCTTGCGGAGCTACTGAAGGTGCTGCACGACATTAAGTACTCCGGCGCGGTGAGCTTCGAGGTCAAGCCGGAGGAAGGCCAGCTACCCATGGAGGTAGTCAACACCGCTAAAGCAGTCCTCATAAGGGCCTACCAGCTATTCCTAGACAGGATCTAATCAACTCTCCTTTTTAAGTAACCGTAAAATCAACCCTTAAACCCGGTAGTCATTGAGTGATGGGGTGCTGGCTAAGCTCGTCGCTAAGCAGGATTAATGAGCGTTACCTTCCTCATACAATGTTTTTATCCTTCATGGAGATTTGATTAGTAGTGCATTAACTGGGTTTAGGTGGGAGTCATGCCTAGGAGGTACTTAGGCGCGGTGCCTCACCTGGCCGTCGGGATTAGGCTACCCGACATAGTGGCGCCGCCCGTGATCAAGGCCTTCAAGCTCGGGGACATGGTTGGGACGCTCATGCTCTCCTACCATAGGGAGACCGCGCCCACCGACGTCATTAGGTCCGGTGAGCACATACTGCTCGGGCACACAGGGACCTCAATAAGCGAGTACATCGGTAAGGCCTCTAGGTACGCTGACGAGTTAAACGCCCTCATCCAGGTGGAGGCTGACCACGTCTCCCTAATGTCGAGCCCGGAGCGCGCGATAAAGAGGATAACCGGTGGGGGCTTCGAGTACGGGTTGAGTGAGGATGAGATTAGGAAGTCCCTTGAGTACATTGAGAGGGAGTTCAAGGAGGTTAAGGATGCTGGGGGAGTGGACTTCGTCACCATAGACACGTGTGAGCTCATAGACCTGAGCGTGGACGCGAAGAGTAAGGAGGACTTAATGGCTATGTACGAGGAGAGAGTTGAGGAGGACGACAGGAGGGCGCTGAAGCGTGAGTACGTGGGCAGGACATTCAGGTTCTTCCTGAGTAGCGGGAGGGCCATCGAGGTCAGGTACAGGGAGGAGGACGTGGTTAGGTTAGCACTGAAGTTCCTGCGCAGCGTGAAGTACGTTAAGGTGGTTAGGGACATCGCGACCAAGTACTTGGAGGACAAGCCCTTCGGAGTCGAGATAGCCCTTGACGAGATCCCGCAACCAACAAGGCCGGAGGAACTCCTCTTCTACCTGAGGGAGTTAAAGAGGGTCGGTGTGGACGTAGACTTCATAGCGCCTAACGTCGGGTTCAAGAAGCGTGAGGACTTCGACGGCAACCTAGCGGAGCTCGCCGCTAGGGTAGAGGTTCTTGACACGGTGGCCAGGGCGAACGGCGCCCTCCTCTCCTTCCACTCCGGAAGCGGGGCGCACCCCTACAGCGATAAGGGGCTAGGGACTTGGGGCGTGATAAGGGAGGTTACGGACGGCTTACTGAAGTATAAGGTGTCCGGCGTCTTCATTCAGCTACTGCTGGAGGTCATGGCGTCATTCCCACCAAGCAGTAAGCCAAGGCAGCTCTACGAGGAGATCTACGATAAGGTCATAGAGGTGGTTAAACAGCACGTCGAGTCCAAGACAGGCCTCTACTCACCCCACCTAGAGAGGATGCTTAGGGACTACGAGGCAGCAACCATGAAATACCCGAGCAAGAAGTACGACCCCAGGGCCGACGTCTTCAGGCACTACTTCTTCGTCTTCCAAGCAGTGATGGACAGTAAAGGAAGGAGGTACTTGAGGGAGGAGCTACTGAACCTGTACGAGAGCGACGACGAGTTCAGGAGAAAGTACGAGAAGGAAGCCACGGCACTAGCCTTAAGGATAGCCTGGAGGCTCGGGCTAACGGGTAACTACCTGAAGTACGTGGCTTAAAGCGTAACGCAACACGCACCCAAGATTTTCCCTCTAAGGTTAAGTTCACACACCACTAATCGCTCCTCACGAACTCAGCCACGAAGCCCTCCTCAAAACCTCCTCTCTCAGCCTTCTTAGCTTCCTTGATCCTGAGCACTTCCCCCCACTCCACCCTCAAACACTTACTCGCTATGGCCTCAAGCACCTCCAGCACGTCAGCCACCTCCTCAACGCTGGGCGACTCACTCAATTCCTCAACCTCCTCCCTAAGTTTCGCGATGAGGAGGCCGCAGAGCTCCCTACCTGAAACCTTAACTACCTTAACCAGGCGCCCATCCCTAGCTACCAGCTCGGGTATCTTATCCCTCACAAGCTTGCGTTCAGTACCCAAGCTTAGCACCTAATGACTTGCTTCTCAGCCTCATTACATATAAGGGGTGAGTTAACAGGGCGCTCAAAGCCCCTACGGCTCCTCTAAGCCTTAGACACTGCCTTAGCTAGGGCATCGCCCCACTCAGCGCACTCCCTAAGCACGTTCAGATCGGGACTCCGCATCCATCCCTTGAAAGCCTTGGACGCCACCACCTCCCCTTTCACATGCTTTAGGACGGAGTTCAGGTACCTCCTGACGACGGCGTTCCTTATGAGTGAGGGTATCTTCTTGCTGGCGGCGAAGCACGTTATGAAGACCGCTACCTTAAGACCTCTTAGTCCGTCGTTCCTGTCTATGAATTCAAGCACGGACCTCATAGGGCGTTCGTAGTATATGGGTGTCCCAACAACGATTAAATCGAAGTTCCTTGGGTTCGGGCACGGATCCCTAGCCCTACATAACGTGGCTTCGATACCGCCTTCCCTTAAGGTATTGGCTACGCACTCAGCTACCATGCGGGTTGCGCCGGCCTCACGCCTTGAGTCGTAAATAATGAGGGCGCGCAAGCGACTGAACCCGTTAGTAGGTT
The DNA here is from genome assembly GCA_027023255.1 of Desulfurococcales archaeon. Classification (GTDB taxonomy): domain Archaea; phylum Thermoproteota; class Thermoprotei_A; order Sulfolobales; family NBVN01; genus WAOL01. The sequence continues at coordinate 11,713 of JALVVU010000017.1, read as the reverse complement.
CCTCAGTGGGCTTAAGGTGATTTTGCGTGCGGGGAAAACACTGTGGTGTGGTTTTATCGGTTTAACTCGGTGCTTCAATCCATCTTTATGGTTATTTTGCCGTCGATGCGCTTGTGCCCTCTCTCGAATGCCTTGAGGGCGTCCTCGAGCTTGAAGCGCGAGGTTATTATCTTCGTCATGTCGAGTCTGCCAGTCGCCATTAACCTGATGACGTTCCTGAAGGTTCCCCAGCCTGAGTGACCTTGGGAGCCGAAGATCTGGCCCCTCCTTACCTGGAAGACCTCCAGGTATATAGGCACTTCCTTCGGCGCCCTACCGATCCACGCTATCTTACCGCCTATGGCTAGGCTGCGCTGCATCTGAGGTAGCGTGTGTTGCGGCGCTCCCGCAGCCTCGACCTGCAGGTCAGCGCCGTCACCTCCCGTCACGTCAAGTATCTTCTCCCAAGGCTCCTTGCCCTGCTTGCTTAGCTCGACCGGGTTGAAGACGTAGTCAGCGCCAACCTTCTTGGCTAGCTCGATCCTGACGGGGCTTACTTCAAAGGCTATTACCTTGCCGGCCCCGGCGGCCTTGGCTAGGGATATGGCTGCGAGGCCTATTGGGCCGGCACCCCACACCACGACGTAGGCGCCGGGCTTGAAGCCTCCAGCACGGTTGAACATGGCGTGGTAGGCGACGGAGGTGGGCTCCACGAGGCTCCCGGCCTCGAAGGCCTTCTCTTCACTCCCGTAGGTCTCGACGAGGGAGTCGATCTTCCAGAGGTACTTGTCGTAGGGTATGAGGACGTACTCAGCCATCGCGCCGTCGTGTGTGAACCCTAACTCACCGAACTTAAGGTCGGCCGGGTCGTTCAGCCTGGTGCAGTGGTTCACGTAGGCGAGCCTGCATGCGGTGCACTCACCGCACCAGAACATCTCCTCCGACGTGACGAGGTCTCCGGGCTTGACGAGCTTTACCTCAGGACCCACCTCCTCAACCACGCCGCTGAACTCGTGACCGATGACGACGGGGAGACGCGTGAGTCCCGGGTAGATCATGTAGCCATCCTCATCGGTCTCAACGAAGTGGAGGTCACTGCCACAGATGCCGCACGCCTTGACGCGAATGAGGACCTGCTTCCCCTTAGGCTTAGGCACTTCCTTCTCAACTAGCCTTATGGAGGGGTTCTTCCAGACCTTATTCCCTTCACGTACCTTGCGTGTCCTCTTCTCCGCCTCAGTTAGTTCGTAGCCTGGTCTTGGCGAGAACTCTGCGTCTAGGAGTAGGGCCAACATTTTCTCAGGCATGGTAAAGGCACCTCAGCATTACTCCCTAGAGCAGTGTGTATTTATCCTTTACTGCACCGTTCCATGATAATGACTAACGCTAACGAATTAACTCCGGTGAGAAAGGGCACATCGAGTAATACCGACTAGAAAGTTTGATTCTGTTTTAAGACATGCCTCATGCCAGCGCCTCAGCCTTCCTAGAGATCTCCTCCGGCGCCTTCCTATGGGCTATGACGTCAATTATCTCCTCCGGTGTGGCGGCGTCTCTAGGTATGTCGAGCACCTTATGCCCCCTGTCCAGCACGACTATCCTGTCCGAGACCGCGTAGACGTGATATATGTTGTGGGATATTATTATGGAGCTCACCCCTTTCTTCTTTAGTTCGAGGACGTACTCGAGAACCTTCTCGCTCTCCTTTATGGAGAGGGCTGAGGTGGGTTCATCCAGTATGACTAACTTAGCGCCGAAGTGCACCGCCCTAGCTATGGCTACTGACTGCCTCTCACCTCCCGATAACTTACTTATGCTTATGTCCGGATCGTGTTCCTTTATCCCGATGTCGCGCAGGAGCTTCAACGTCAATTCCTTCATCTTCCTCTTGTCGAGCACCTTGAAGGGACCGATCCTCTTAACCACCTCGCGGTTTAGGAATAGGTTTCTGTATATGCTCATGTACGGCACTAACGCCATGTCCTGGTAAACTATCTCTATGCCAGCTCGCCTGGCGTCGGCGGGCGACTTGAACCTGACTTCCCTACCCTCGAAGAATATCTTTCCCTTATCCGGGCGGTGGTAACCGACTATGATCTTCGCCAGTGTTGACTTCCCCGCCCCGTTATCACCTACTAAGCCCACGACCTCACCGTAATTTACGTGGAAGTTAACGTTATTCAGTGCAATTATGGGGCCAAATCTCTTGACGATGCCTTCGAGCCTTAATAGGGGATCACCCGAGCCGGACATTGCTTACTCCCTCCTAACGAGGCGTAAGTTAATCACGCCCGCCACTATGAGTAATATCCCTATGAAGCCAATATACCAATATGCTGGCGCACCTGCAAGTATCAGGCCGACCCTTATCTCACCTACGAGAAACGCGCCGAGAGCAGCCCCAACTATAGTGCCTACACCGCCAGTTAAGGCACACCCGCCTATTACGGCGGAAGCTATGGCCTCCAGCTCTAGACCCTGACCAGCAACGGGTTCTACGATGTTGAATCTCGCCAGCGCTATTAGGCCAGAGAGTGCTGCCATGATCGAGCTTAGGATGAAGTTCACGGTCTTAACCCTCGACACGCTAATACCTAACGCCCTAGCGGTGCCCGGCGCCCCGCCAACGGCCTGAACCCAATTACCGTATGCGGTCCACATAAGCATATACTGAAATACGGCCGCCAGCACAACGAACCACAGGCCGGAAACCCTGAAGTCACCGTATATGGGGGCGGCGAGCAGGTTAAGACCGAAGGGATAGTGCGAGAGAACCACCGGGAACCCGCCCGTCACGGCCAGTATAACTCCACGTATGAACCACATCATGCCAAGCGTAGTTATGAATGAGGGTATCCTTCCCTTAATAGTTATTAAGGCGTTAGCTAACCCCACGCACGCCGCTAGGCCTAAAGCGGCTAGGAAGGCTAGGGGGAAGGGTACCCCGTCATTTATAAGCCACGCGGCAAGCATTGAGGAAGCGGCGTAGACCGACCCAACAGACAGGTCAAACTCCCCGGAAATCATGAGGAATGCAACACCTATCGCGACAATGCCTAACTCGGCAGCCATTGACACCATGCTCGCAAAGGAGGCTGGCGAAAAGAACTTACTGTTGAGGGCACCGAAAACTATGCCCATAACGACCACGGAGATTACTACACCTAACTCCCTCTGCTTCAGCAAATATTTACCCACACTCATTCACCATCACCTGCCCGGGCTGAAAACCTGGGGCTACCACGTTACGTAATGTGTTACATGGTGTAGGTAAGTGCTGATTGCGTGGAGAGAAAAACACACTCCTTTAACCTTGAGTTGTCATGCGTACCTAAGTACTTCAGGCCCCGCCTGTCTCCTTGATCTGCTTCTGCACGAGGTTAAGCATACTCTTATCAATGATAGTGGGGCCTGTAGGTATGTGGTCTGGCGGCTTTATGCCGTACTTAACGTACAGGTACATGAACACTACCGGTAGGAAGCCCTGTGCGAACGGCTGTTGGCTTACTCCGCAGATCACTATGCCGTCCTGAATGCCCTTCAGTATCTGGTCGTCTAGGTCTATGGTTGCTACGTAAACCTTACCCTTAAGACCCTGATCCTGGATTAACTTCATTGCGGGGTGGGCGCCTAAGGGTCCTAACGTGAATACTACCTCTACGTCTGGATGGGCCTGTAGGTACGACTTCAGGATGTTATACGCCTTAGTCACGTCGGTGGTGGTGGATAGCTTCGGAGGCGGTGTCAGACCAGCCTTCTTGAAGGCATCCTGAATACCTTTAGCCCTCAACTCAAGCCCTATGTGTCCAACCTCGTGGATAGCTATCACTGCCGCCTTCGGTGGGTGACCTAAGTTCTTCTCAAACCACTTAATAGTGAACTCAGCCAGCTTGTAGCCAGCCTGGTACTCGTCCTGACCTACGTACGCCATATACGGTATGCGTTGGTCAGGGGGCCTAGGGTCGTACACGTTCACAGCTATCACAGGTATTCCGGAAGCTATGACCTTCCTCAACGGCTGGTCGAGTGCCTGGTAATTGGTGATCGTTATGATTATCCCGTCCGGGTGGCGGGCCGCGGCCGCCTCCAACGTATCAACTAACCACTTAACGGAGAACTTCTCGGGCCCCTCATAAATCACCTTGACACCCAGGAGCTTCCCAGCCAGCTCAGCCCCCTTAATTACCGGGGCCCACCACGGATCCCCGGGCCCGCCATGCGATATGTAGTAGAACGTGTATTCAGCCTTGGCTGGTGCTCCGGAAACTGTAGTCGTAACGGTCTTCGTCAGGGTGGCAGCCCCCGGCTTGGCCGTGCTTGAGCCTGCAAAGTACCCAGCCACTACACCTATTACTAACAGTACTATGGCTATTCCGGCCCAAGCAGAACTTGATAGACCTAATGTGCGTTTTACGCGCATAATAACTTACCCTACAAATATTTTCTAATGATCTAGGCTTAAAAGTTTTCACATATAGAGTAACTGGGTGCAGAGCTTCTTGAAAAACTGTGATGTTTAAAGCAGAGCTATGTGGAGAAAAGTTATTAAATATTGTTTAATTGTGTATAAACATTTAATACTGACTTCAGGGATTGAGAATTACTCGTGCTGGCCTTCCCTCCTTAACGGATCTCCAGCAGGCCTCAGCTATCTGGACTGCCCTTAGCCCGTCGATTACGGTGCATTCGGGCTCCTTATCCTCTAGCACTGCCTTGGTAAAGGATGTTAGTTCGTTGACGTAGGCGTCGTAGAAGCGCTTGACGAACCAGGGGGCGCCGAAGTATGTTAGCCCGTCCTTCGTCCCCCTAGCGTATAGTTCGTCCCTGTTGGTGCCGACGTAAATCACTCCCTTGTCGCCGAAGACCTCCGTCCTTAATTCGTAGCCGTACGGGAACTTCCTAGTCCCATGTATGAATCCTTGAGCCCCGTTAGCGAACTTAAAGACTATGCTGACGACGTCTAGGTCGCCCTTCTCCTTGACGGACTCGTGGATGTAGGCGCCGCCAACCACGTGAACCTCGATAATCTCGTCACGCATTAACCACCTAGCCATGTCGAAGTCGTGGCTGAGCTGGTCGAGGAATATGCCGCCACTGAGCTTGGGGTCAGCGACCCACCCGGGCGGGGCGTCCGGGTCCCTCGCAACGGCTAGGTAGGCTAGTGGCTTACCGATCACTCCCTCCTCTATGTCCTTCTTCGCCTTACTGTAGGCGTAGTCGAAGCGCCTGTTATAACCGACTTGGAGCTTAACGCGGTGCTTCTCAACAGCCTGCTTAACCTCCATCGCCTCCTCGGAGGTAACGGTTAAGGGCTTCTCAACGAACACGTGCTTCCCGGCCTCAGCCGCCTTAACGATCATATCCTTATGCAGGAAGGTTGGCGCGGCTATGACAACTGCATCAACACGGGGGTCTTGGAGGGCTTTGTCATAGTTCGTGTACCACTTAACGTTAAATGACTCTCCAACAGACTTAGCGAGTGACTCAATAACATCAACGACCGCGACGAGTTCGGCGTCCTTAACCCAAACCTTAATTATTTCCGCGTGGAGCCTCCCGATCCTGCCGAGGCCCGCCACAGCGACGCCTAAGCGGGGCATTTTGTTAAGCACCTCAATCAAAGGTGTTCATGAAGAGCAAATAAAGGTAAGTCCGCCACAATTATTACTTCGTCACGTAGTACCGGCGGGTAACTGATTTTAAGCCCTGCTCAAGTTAGGACATGTGGTGTTAAAGCCTTGAAGCCAAAGCTCTTCATAACTAGGGAGCTATTCCCGGACGTCATCGATAAGCTGAGTCAATACTACGATGTTGAGGTTTGGGACAGGTACCAAGCGCCGCCCTACGAGGTACTCCTCAAGAAGGCTAAGGAGGTCGACGCGTTAGGCACGCTCCTCACTGACAAGATCGACTGCAACCTCCTGAGTCAGGCTAAGAACCTACGCATAGTCGCCCAGTACGCCGTGGGGTACGATAACATCGACGTGGAGTGCGCCACCAAGCTAGGGATCTACGTCACGAACACCCCCGGCGTACTGACCGAGGCCACAGCGGAGCTCACGTGGGCCCTCCTCATGGCTGCCGCGAGGAGGATAGTTGAGGCGGACCACTTCGTGCGTTGGGGTGAGTGGCACCGCCTCAAGACAGGGTGGCACCCGCACATGATGTTAGGTGTGGAGCTTAAGGGTAAGACCCTAGGCATCATAGGCTTAGGGAGGATAGGCTCGAGGGTAGCTGAGTTCGGTAAGGCCTTCGGCATGAGGGTAATCTACTATGACGCCATAAGGAAGGAGGAGCTCGAGAAGAAGCTCGGCGTCGAGTACAAGGATCTGGACACGCTCCTCCAGGAGTCGGACTTCATATCCATACACACGCCGTTAACCAAGGAAACATATCACCTAATCAACGAGGAGCGCCTCAAGAAGGTTAAGCCAGGAGTAATAATCGTGAACACGTCCAGAGGCAAGGTAATCGACACTGAAGCCCTAGTCAAGGCCCTCAGGGAGGGCAGGGTTAAGGCCGCCGCCCTAGACGTGCATGAGCAGGAGCCCCTGGACCCGAACCACCCGATAACCGCGTTCATAAACGTCACGCTAGCCCCACACATAGGTAGTGCGACCTACGAGACAAGGCATAAGATGGCTGAGCTGGTGGCGGAGAACCTAATAGCGTTCTACGAGGGCAGGGAACCACCCACCCTAGTCAATAAGGAAGTACTGAAGGTAAGGCCCCCAGGATTCAAGTAAGTTAATTCAACAACTTTTTCCCTTCACCGCACGCCTAAGCGAGGCAGCTTTACGTGGGCCTAAGCCGTCACACCTATACACCTACATTCTTAATTAAGGTGAGTCAAAAACACATGCTTGGAGGAGCACCGTGGGTAGGGAGTTAAGCTGGGACGACCTCCGCAGGTTCTGGAGGCTACGCAGGGACTTACTCAAGGCCTCACTAACCATGAGGAGAAGGCACAGGAAAACCTCAAGACGGGTTGAGGACTCGCTACGCCTAGCAGCCCTAGCTAGGGAGGGCTTCAGCACCTACCTAGAGGTGGTTAAGGCATGCGGGAGGGAGAGGGTGTTAAGGCTGAGGAAGCGGTGATTGAGTCCCTGGCTAAGGGCTTCCCGAGCATCCTTAAGGAGCTGGAGGGGATCAGCGATGATACCGAGCGCTACGCCTCCTTCACCGCGTGGCTGAACAACGTTATTGAGGGTAACGGCCTAGGCTACATCGTCGTTACGGGAGGGTTCGCGGTGGAGGTGTACACCGGGAGGGTCTACAGGACAATGGATGTTGACTTAATATGCAGTAACTCCCGCGTGTCACGGGTTCTCGAGAGGTTCTTGGCTGGCGTGGGGGAGGCTATAGGGCGGGGCTACTTGCTTGAGGGTGCCCTATCGCTCAAGTCCATCGACATAGTTGCGGATTACTATGATAGGGAAACGCCCCCGGTTAAGGTATGGGTTAGGGGGAGGGCTCTGTACCTTGATCCTCCAGAATACCTTATAGTTGCGTACATAGCTAGCTGGAAGTACTGGGGCTCTAGCGAGGATAGGGACAAGGCATTATGGCTCCTCGCAGCGACTAAGGATATAGTGGATTGGGAGCTCCTCACGAAGCTAGCGTTGAGGGAGGGGGTTAGGAAGGAGTTAAGAGGGTTGCTTGAGTTGCTGGAGAAACACCTGGGTTAATCGAAAATTGTGCGTGGGGTTTAATGTATTAAGCGTGACTCACTCCAGCTTCCTGAGCACTCCCTCAAGGATTCTTGCGTGGCGCTCCTCGTCCCTAGCCGTGTACTCGAACACAGTCTTCCAAGGCTCGTCGTGATGGCTTGCCTCCTCGTGCCTTACCTTAGCCGCCTCCTTCTCGGCCTTGACGCGGTGCTTTAGATACTCCTTAAGGTCCTTTATTTTCCCAGCCAGCACGAGGGCCCTAGCTCCGTGCATTGCTTCCTCAAGGGCTATGGTCTTGAGGGCTTGGGCGACCTCGATTAGGCCCTGTTCCTCCGCGATTATTGAGGCTGCGAGGTACTCGATTATCTCCTCTGCCTCGCCCTTAGTCCACATGTTTAGGTACTCCTCGAGTTTCATAGGTTCTCACCATTACAATATTTGGTTAGAAAATATAAGTTTTTAGTTAGTTTAATAAACCAATCAAGGTTAAGGTGTCGTAATGAATAAAAATCTCTTTATTTTATTTGTATTACATGAAGCTAGAAAGCTGTATGGCGCTATCCTCCTGGTTTGCCGTGCTGTCCTCCACTAGTTCCAGCAGGTACTGAGGAGGTTGCGGGTATCTCCATAGGTGAGTTTATTATTTGGTTGAATTCATCGACGCTAATATACTGTGGATGGTATTCGGTGCCGTACACATTCTTTAAGGTCCGGTAGAATGACCTTAGGTGATTCCTGCTACCCATCATTAGAAATTCGAAGACCTTACACTATGTCTGGGTAACTCTGCACCTTTTCTATCCATTCGTGCAGATCCTTGATGTCCAACTCCTCTATCATGCACTTAATTTTGAGTGCTTCCGTCTCTTAAACCCTCTTAACTATTAAAGGTTAAGTTCCTTGCAACTCGTTTGAAGCTTACTACTATTGGTATTCGTCATTTAACAACTATTCACGCGGAGCACCCGTAGTTCACGACCTTAATGTTTTTAACCTTATTTCTCGTCGGTTAGATGACGGTAAATTAAGGGTCGTGCTAGGTGATGAGCCGTGTCCTCCAAGACCGTAGCGCCGGATTACGTTAAGGAGATCATTAAGGCAGCTAGGCCGGAGAAGCTCACGCTCCCTGTCCCGCCACGCGTCGACCACGCCGACCACGTAGTTAAGACGGCGCTGGCGGGCCATACGAAGCTCGCGGCTGACCACCTCCTTCATCGCGAGATGTGTGGGCATCTCATGGAGGTAGTGGGGTCGGTCATCAGGAGGGTTAACGCGGTATTTGCATCACATAAGAAGGCCGTGGAGTGCGGTTGCCCCGACGCTCTTAAGCGCGTGATTATTGAGAGGTTCAGGCTATATGATGCGCTCCTCGAGCTGGTGTGGAACCTTGTTGGGATTGAATCAGTTAGGGTTGGGTTCGACTGGGTTGAGGTGGCTAACGCGATTGACTCCCTAGTTAACGCGCTTAAGGAGTGGGAAGCTCAGGAAAGGACCCTCTTCGGCGGTGAGGCCCCCGTACTTAAGGTTGTGATTGACGAGCAGTTGAGGAGCATGAAGATCGTGAATAAGGGCAACAGCATGCTGGCGTGGATGGCTGAGGAGACCGAGAAGAAGCTCGACCCCAAGAACCTTGCGGAGTCCTACGTGAAGGCGTTGGGTGACTTAATAACGAATAACATCTACTACCGCGCGTCCCTCGAAGGACTCTGCAAGTTCGGGAATGACTACGCCTTAGGGCTCAGATGGTTGAGGCACTTAGGCTACGTGCAGGTATCAACTAACCCCGCCCTAGCAGCTAAAGCGTACAGCGACGACCCCGAGCTGTGGGAGGCATTCAAAGAGTACGCCAAGGAGGTCCTAATGAAGGAGCACCCAGAGTGGTTCGAAGACCCGGAGAAGTACCAGGACGAGATAGCTATGGAGGCCACGAGGTTCGGCCTAATGGACAACTTCCTAGTGTTCAGGCCGCCCTTCTTCTGGAGTGACTACCACGACGGTCTAGTGAGCTACCAGCTCAACCCGCTAATCGCTGATAAGGTTGAGGAGAGCGTTGAGGCGGCAAGGGAATTCGCTGCGAGGCTTGAGGAGGACCTGAAGGTTTACGACGCGTGGCTCCTCTGGGGCTACTCACCAAGCATTGAGAGGGGCAGGCCCAACCTAGTCGTTAAGGTTGCGTGTGCGTACCCCGCAGCCCTAGAGATCGCTAGGAGGCTGAACGAGTTAGGGATAGGGCAGAACATCACCGTGAGCTACACGGTGTCGCAGGAGGTGCTCGCCGCCTACGCCGCAATGCGCGGGATGGCGAAGGCGGTTAAGATGGGCATCAAGCCGACGCAGACCTACGACACAAACATGGGTGGGAGGCTCGAGGACCACCTACGCGAGTCCCTCGTAGCTGACCTAATACTAAAGGGGCTTGAGGGCCTGGATGAGGCGAAGCGTGAGGAGATACTGGACAACCTCGCTAAGGGCTTCGGCCTAAGTGATGAGGAGGTTAAGGCCCTTAAGGAGAAGCCGCTGAAGGAGAGGGTCGAGTACTTAACGAGCAAGAAGGTCATGGGCAGGAACATCCTGAGGGACCCGCTAATAGATGCGTTAACCGCTACCGGCAAGTACGGGAGCAGGGACGAGGTCAAGAAGATGCTAGAGACCCTAGCCTCCGACCTAGCCCTCTCAGGCACGTACGTGGCGCAGAGGGTGTACGAGATACTGTTCTCACCGTGGAACAGGGTTAAGTGGGTCGACCACCTAGTTAAGGAGTTCGGAATAAGCGTTGAGGATGCTGAGATGATCCTTGACCGCATAGACTTACTGCCCGCCTCGAAGCGTAAGCCGATAGACACGCTCTACACCTTCGCATCAAGGAACATGACGAACACGGAGTTCCCGAACCACCAGCTCAACGTCCTTAAGGAGTCGATGAAGGAGGGCTTCAACCTAAGCGACTACGCCGAATCCATAATGCAGGAGCTACCTAAGGAGAACCTAGAGCGCCTAATGAAGTACGAGGACTTCGTTAAGGCATTCGAGGCCTCACCCAAGCTAAACGAGCTACTGAAGAAGGTCGGGATAACGAGGAATTACGGCAACAGGGGCATAGACCCCGAGGAATGGCCCAACTACGGACCATGCGTCAAGACCATGAAGGGCTTCAAGGCCGCATACATAGAGTTCAGGGAGAAGGTAATCAAGACCATCAAGGAGTTAGCCGGCAAGGCTTGAAGGGAACCGGTTTTTCACGCACTCCACACTACCGCAGAATTTATTCTTTACGGTATTGAGTTAGCGCGTCACCCCCCCAAGAAAGTTATTTTTCCCCATAACCCACCTTACTAACGGGCTAAACTGTTGGGGCTACCACGTTCAGTCAGTGAGGGTCTGCTTAAGTACTTCGATATGATCGAGTCCATGGCTAAGTCCTTCAAGAGAGCGATAAATAGCTTAAATGATATGGACTTAAACAACGCGTACAAGCACCTGGACAAGTGCATTAAGCTGGACACGCAGGCGGACGCGTTCAGGAGGGAGTTAATGGCTAAGATAGCCGCCGAGATAAGGGATGACGACCTGAAGGAGGATCTCTCGAAGCTCCTCAGAATGCTTGATAGGATGTCGGAGTGGATTAAGGAGGCGTCACGCTACCTCGACATAATACCCTACCTCGAAATACCTGTCGAGATAAGGGAGAAGATCGAGAAGCTCAGCTACCTCGACAAGAGGGCGGCGGAGGAATTAAGTGAGGCCGCTAAGGCACTGCTTGAGGGGGATAAGAAGGAAATGAGTAGGAGGGTGGAGGAGGTCGAGAGGATCGAGGAGGAGGCAGACGAGCTAAACCACGTTGCTAAGAAGACCCTAGTGTCGCTAGGGTACACCATAAACAACCCGGCCTTAGTGGTCATGCTGAGGGACTTCATAGAAGCGCTCGAAACAGCCACGGACTACGCCGAGGACGTTGCGGACATCATTAAGATCCTCTCGCTAAGGAAGATAGGTATGGAGCCCCTCTCAAACCACGAAATTGGTGAGTAGGGAGCCCTTAAAGAGAAGCGGGCATGAAGCACCCC
>JALVVU010000016.1 GCA_027023255.1 Desulfurococcales archaeon | reverse complement strand
GGTCCGCCCGGAAGGGTGGTGGGGTGACGGGGTGTAGCTTGCCATCGTGGTGAATGGCTAACGCGTCACCAGTCACCGCAACTGAGTCGGGGATCACTATGTATGCTACGTGGTGTGGTGCGTGGCCTGGCGTGTATATCGCCTTGACCTTAACGTCCCCTAAGTCGATTATCTCGCCGTCCTCCACGCCACGCACGTACTTAGGGTCTATGGGTTCCGGCTTACCCATGGCGTTCGCCCTTTCCTCCCCAAGCACTGTTAGTGCTGATGACCACAGCTTCGTTGGGTTGACGACGTGTTTGACACCGCGGGGGTGAACTAGGATCTCTCCCTCGTATCCTTCATTGATTAGGGTTTTGAGGAGTGAGGCTGCGGCGCCCCCATGGTCTAGGTGTATGTGGGTCAGTGCCACGAAGAGCTTCCTAACGTTATTACTGCTTAGCAGTGGCCTAAGTTCTGTTATCAGGTTCCTCAATCCCGTCATTGCTCCGGCATCAATTAGTGCCGCCTTGCCTTCACCCACAACTAGGTAAACCCCTATTAACTGAGGCACACCCAAGGGCTTCGTGTCTATCAAGTAAACGTGGTTAGTCACTTTCTCCGCACTCACCCTGATCACCTCTAGATTTTTGCGAACGCCTTGCCTAAATCCTCTATTAAGTCATTGACGTCCTCCAGCCCGACGGAGAGCCTTAGTAGCGTGTCCTTAATGCCTAACTCCTCCCTAACGTCTGGCGGTATGTACTTGGCTGCGGAGGCACTTGCTATGGATATCAGTGATTCAGGCCCACCTAGGCTTGGTGATGGTGTAATTACTTTAAGTTCCTTAAGGAACCTTATGATCGAGTCCCTACCACCGCATGGAACGAAGCTAACTACAGCGCCGTAGAGCTTCGTGCGGAATATTTTATTGGCAATGCTGCGGTAGGGACTGCTAGGCAGTCCGGGGTACATAACGTCCTCAACTTTCGGGTGATCCAGAAGATATTCTGCTATGGCTCTAGCGTTCTCACATTGCTTAACGAACCTCACCCGCAGTGTCTTAATCCCACGTATCGTTAGGTACGCCTCGAAGGGCTGCATTACTGTCCCCAACATCCTACGCCAATCCCAGAGATCTTGGATGACGGCGCTTGATGCAGCCACCGCGCCCCCGATAACATCGTTATGCCCGGCTAAGTACTTCGTGAGGCTGTGGATCGTCGCTGAGGCACCATAGTCCTTAGGATGCAATAGAATAGGGGTGGTGAAAGTATTGTCAACAACTAATGTAGTGTTTTCGCGGTCTCGCACGACCCTCGATACTCTCTCTAAATCTATTACCTTCAGCGTCGGGTTACTCATAACTTCCAAGAAAATCACAGTTTTTACTGCCCTGTCGTCACCCTCTAACGCGTCTATTATCGCATCAGCAGAGGGCCAGACCTTGATGACGTCAAACCCAATCTTCCTGGATAGCGACTCCAGAAGCTGAAGGGTGGTGCTATACATCTCTAGCGGCACAATCAACCTGCAACCTGGCTCAAGAACCCTTAACATTAACGTAGATATTGAAGCCATCCCACTCGAGAAGGCTAGAGCGTCATCGTAACCCTCTAACGACGCGATCACACGCTCCAGGGCCCGTACGGTTGGCGTCTCTTCCCGAGCGTATTTAATTACCTTACCCCTATCGCTCACCATAGCATGCTCCTCGTCCAGGTACCTGTAAACAGTGCTGAGGTACACTGGCGTAACTACTGAACCAAACTGCTCTCCACTCCACTTCCACCCGTGCACAGCACTCGTATCATCCCTAACCACTCTACATCACTAGTTACGAATATCATGACGCGCCTTTTTAGTTAATTCTCCGCAGTTACGCCATTCAAGCCAGAACACGATTAGTTAGGCTGATCCTGTAGCACGAGAGAATTAACGGGGTAACTAAGGAAATTCTCAGTCGAAAACTCCGCGATCATTCATCACTACTCTACGGGCTCATCATCGATAATGCCCTAAGATAATACTGCGTCACCCTTATTCTCCTTAATCTCGGAGCTGAAGTTAACCCGAATCGATAAGGCCAGAAATAACCTGGTACAAGCATGGTTGAGATGGCGCCGGGGGCGGGATTTGAACCCGCGTGGGCGCGTAGCCCACCGGCTCTCCAGGCCGGCCCCTTGGGCCGCTCGGGCACCCCGGCTCCAAGTAAGTTGTTTGTTGTGTGGTTTTAAAGCATGGGGTTCATTAAGGAGGTTGTTCTGCTTACCGGAAATAATTTAGGGTTTTCTCTTATCTTAAAAGTTCTAGCTCTATGTATACGTCGTCCGGTACCCTTACCCTCATTATTTGTCTCATCACTTTCTCATCGGCCGCTATGTCTATGAGGCGCTTGTGTATCCTCATCTCCCATTTCTCGTAGACCTTAGTGCCTTCGCCGTGCGGTAGCCTCAGCACTGGGACTACTAGCCTCTTAACTGGCAGGGGGACGGGCCCCCTTACCTCAACGCCTGCTTTCTTCGCTATACTCACTAACTGCTCCGCTACGGACGTTAGGTGCTGGACGTTAGTGCTCCACAGCCTGATCCTTACTTTGCTTGTCATGGCGGCATACCCTTAAGGTTTGTGAGGTTGGTTAGTTAAAAGGCTTTTACTTCTTCCTAATCTCTACGGCCCTGGGCTTAACGTCCATTACGATGCCGATGCCGATGGTCTTACCCATGTCCCTCATGGCGAACCTGCCGAGTTGCGGGAACTCTGAGTACTTCTCCAGCACCATCGGCTTTATCGGCTTGAACTTTATGATCGCTGACTCACCTGGCCTCACAAACTGCGGGTTCTTCTCAGCTATCTTACCAGTCTTCGGGTCCAGCTTGCCGGGTATCTCGATGATCCTGGACGCTACTGAGGCTGTGTGAGCGTGGATCACAGGGCTGTAGCCTACATGGATTGCTGTTGGATGCCATACGACGTAGACCCTAGCGGTGAACTCGTCCACTACGGTCGGTGGGTTGTCTAGGTGGCCCGCCACATCACCTCTCCTAATCTGGTTCTTAGCAACGCCTCTGACGTTGAAGCCTATGTTGTCGCCGGGTATGGCCTCCTGGAGCTTCTCGTGGTGCATCTCGATTGACCTGACCTCGCCGACGACGCCTGGAGGCATGAAGACTACCTTGTCGCCGACCTTTAGCTTGCCGGTCTCTACCCTACCGACAGGGACTGTGCCTACGCCGGAGATGCTGTAGACCTCCTGTATCGGGATCCTGAGCGGCTTGTCGATGGGCTTTGGTGGCGGAGTTACTGAGTCAAGGGCCTCCACGAGGGTCGGGCCTTTGTACCAAGGCATGTTCGGTGACTTCTCGATGATGTTGTCGCCAGTCCAGCCGGAGACAGGTACGAAGGGTATTTTGTCGACCTTGTAGCCGAGCTTCTTCATGAAGTTCTTAAGGATCGTCACTACCTTGTTGTACCTCTCCTGGCTCCATGGCGGATCAGTGATGTCCATCTTAGTAATGGCAACGATCATCTGGTCAATGCCCATGGTCCTAGCTAGCACGATGTGCTCCATCGTCTGGCCTTCCCTGCTCATGCCGGCCTCGAACTCACCAGTCTTAGCAGAGACAACGAGTAGTGCTACGTCGGCCTGGCTGGTTCCGGTGATCATGTTCTTGATGAAGTCTCTGTGGCCGGGGGCGTCGATGATAGTCCAGTAGTACTTTGGTGTCTCGAACTTCATGAAGGTTAGCGCGATGGTTACGCCTCTGTCACGCTCCTCCTTGAGCCTGTCAAGGAACCATGCATACTTCTCTGATTCCTTGCCCCTCTTCTTGGCTTCCTCCTCTACTTCCTTAACCATCTTAGGGTCTAACGCACCTAGCTTTAGCAGTAGGTGACCTACTAGGGTACTCTTACCATGGTCGACGTGCCCAATGACGACCAGGTTTAGGTGTTCCTTCTTTGGCTTGCTCATTACGCATCACCCCTACACGGCATCAAGTAGTTATGGTGGGTACCTTATAAAAGTTTTTTAATGAGAGTTGAAAACCGCCTTACCTGGAGCTTAGGGCTATCCTCTCTATCTCCTCTTTTCTCGCGACTGCATAGCTCCTCGGATCGTTGTTGGCAGCGTTTATGATCTCATCAGCTAAGCACTCGGCAATGCTCTTCGGAGACCTGAAGGCCGCGTTCCTAGCCCCCTCGGTGAGGTGCCTGAGAGCTAGGTCAACGCGCCTTAAGGGAGCAACGTCCACGGCGACGTGATAAATGATACCACCGTACATTATCCTTGTGGTTTCCTCCCTAGGGGCAGCGTTCTCTATTGCCCTAACCAGCACCTGTATTGGGTTCTCCCCCGTCTTAATGTGGATTATTTCGAAGGCGCGTTTCACTATGTTGTAGGCTAGGTGCTTCTTACCAGCGTTCCTTCCATGCCTCATGAGGTTGTTTATCAGGCGCTCAACGATGGGTACCTCAGCTTTACCGAACCTTCTGTGCTCGTGCCTCCCGCCAGTGTGGGGTAGGTATACTGGCCTCAACGATATGTACTTCTTGAGGCTCGGATCCCTAACCACCACACCCTCGAAATTCCACTTACCGAAGAGCTTTATCTCAATAGTTCTTGTCGTGTACTCACCCGCACTCATGGTTACCACTCAACCCTAGGCAATTCCTC
>JALVVU010000015.1:5072-18924 GCA_027023255.1 Desulfurococcales archaeon | reverse complement strand
ATCTGGAGGGACGACGTAACCTCCCTCACCCTGTATGGGCTCAACGAACACCGCGGCAACCTCGTTGGGATCAACCATCCTCCGGAATACCCACTCCTCTAGGAACCCTATTACCGCATCGCCGCATTTGTCGGGATCGACATTGAAGGGACACCTATATGGATACGGGTATGGAACGTGTATCACCCCGGATATCAGTGGCTGGAAGCCCTTCCGCTGTATCGGCTTACTAGCTGTTAATGCCATGGCACCGGTAGTTCTTCCGTGAAACGCGCCTATGAACGCTATCACATATGGTCGCTTACCCTCCGCTCTCCCCCTAGATATCTTTATTGATGCCTCAATGGTCTCAGCACCGCTGTTTGCGAAGAAGAACTTCTTACCACCTTCTATAGGGACTATTTTTGATAGCTTTTCGGCGTAAGTTACGGCTTCCTCATAGTAGAAGTCAGTTAGTGAGTAATGAAGTAGCTTCTCCGCCTGCCTCTTTATGGCATTAACCACTCTAGGGTGACTGTGGCCAACAGACATTACAGCTAATCCAGCATTCATATCTAGGAAAAGATTCCCATCAACGTCCTCGATGACTACACCATAGGCTCTCTTAGCGACCAGCGGATACCACCTAACGAATGACTGCATAAGTAACCGTGAGTCCCTTTCCAGTAATTCCCTGGCTTTAGGACCTGGAGGCTCAACCACTATTTTCGGCACGTCCTCTGGCTTGTACCTATCGTAGTAGTAGAACAGGGTTTACCACCAGTAACATATTATTCGGCTAGGCATGAAAAAGTTTTAGTATCTTATCCAATACTAGGTAAATCACCGAACTCTAGAAAGAGCTTCTCAGGGATCAGACGGGGTGTCCCCTCCCCATTTATTTAAAAGTAGTCGTCGGTGGATAGGGCATCATCATATCCCCTCATTCATACTCACTTAGTTTAATTCCAGAACCTCCTTCATAAAATATAATGATCACGTGCTCACACTATAATGGGGAATTCCTTGGGATCAAATACCGTAGACCTCGAGATAATTGAGGAATACATCATTGAAGGTCAACGAAGGTATAGGATTAGGTTAAAGGGAACTAACATAGTGGTGAACGTAGAGGCTCAGAACGATGAAGAAGCCCTTCGGAAAGTAGCTGAGCTCATGGTGAAGCTTAAGATGATTTAGCTGGTGGGGCCGCCGGGATTTGAACCCGGGACCACCAGCGCTCCGGGGACCACGGGGATTCCTCCCCAGGCTGGCATCCTAGCCAAGCTAGACGACGGCCCCTCAGTCCGAGGTACTTTATCCATAAGCCTCTTTATAAGCGTTTAATGTTAGGTTTATGGGCGGGATAATTGAGGTTATTCGTCGCCGTGGAAATTGAGGACCCCCCTACTCTAACTAACATCGTTAAGTTCCGCGATAGCGTATTAGCCTGCTCAGACAATAGAGGATTCAAAGGTGTAGAGGACGAAAACATCCATATCACAATCAGGTTCATAGGCGAAGTGCCGGACCCCTACGTTAAGGATGTGTCAAAATGCCTTGAGAGGGCAGCAAGCATCCCTAGGTTTAGCATCCGAGTGAAGGGTGTGGGAGCATTCCCGAGCGTAAGTAGGCCTAGGGTGATATGGGTTGGGATTAGCGAGGGAGCTAATTACCTTAAGAAACTGCGTGACATGTTAGAGCCTTGTCTGAGGAGCTATGCGAAACCTGATCACACTGAGTTTAGACCCCACATTACTGTCGCCAGGGTTAAGGGGAGGTTCGATAGGACGTGTTTAGCGGAGGTAATGCGTACGTACGAGGATTTTGAGTTTGGGTCATTCACGGTAACTAAGGTAGTGCTAAAGAGGAGCATTCTCCGACCTCAGGGCCCGCTCTACATAGATGTTAAGTCGGTGGACCTAAAGTGATGCAGCACGATATTCACACAGTGATAAAGGAAATTAAGGAGGTACTTAGACCAACACCTTCTGAGCTGAGGGAAGCGTTACGTCTCTATGAAGAGTTAAAGAAGATTCTGGAGAATGTACTATCTAAGTCGATACCTTACGACTTTAAAGTCGAGCTAGAAGGGTCGGTAGCCAAGGGCACATCCTTAAGAGGGGAGATGGACTTAGATATCTTTGTACTCATACGGTACGAGGGTCTGAGCAAGGAATGGATTATCGAGAAGTTTGTGAAGCCCGTGAGCAAAGAGCTAAGCCGCCCGGGAAGGGGATATCGGGTAGAGTTAAGGTACGCTTCCCACCCCTACGTGAAGATCTATGCCAAGAGCATAGAAGCGGATATAGTGCCAGCTTACTGGGCCGAATCCATCGATGACATAAAAACACCCGTCGACAGAACACCTTTCCACACAGAATTCGTGAAAAGAAACCTAACCGATGAACAGCGCGATGAGGTCCGACTATTAAAGAAATTCTTTAAGGGGATCGGGGTTTATGGCGCGGAAATAAAGGTCGAGGGCTTCTCTGGTTACTTAACGGAATTGCTCATTATAAGGTACGGTTCCTTCGAGGGATTCCTTAAGTCAGCCGTAACTTGGAGGGAACCCCAGATCATTTCATTGAACAAGCTAAACTCCTACGAGGTCTCAGTACTGCGGAGAACCTTCAAGGGAGCACCACTAATATTCCCCGACCCGGTTGATAGTAGGCGGAACGCTGCTGCCGCAGTTTCCAGGAGGTCCATGGCTTTAGCCATGCTCGCCGCTCATGAGTTCTTAAGGAAACCATCACCGAAATTCTTCTTCCCTACACGAAAGGTGTTGAGCGTCGAGGAACTTCAGTCTCGCTTGAAATCCACTGAGAGACGCATAATCCTCATACTCTATGACGTGGCCAAGGGAACCTCACCTGATATCATCTGGGGGGAGCTTAAGAGCGTAGGAAAACGCGTAGCGAATGTCCTTAAGGTAAATGACTTTAATGTCCTGGACCTGAGGTTCTGGAGCGATGAGCACAGCTATGCTGCGATTTACGTGGAACTCCATGGAGGAAACTTAAGCAAGTTGAAACCTGTGAAAGGCCCTGCTAAAATTGGGGCTGGTTTACTTAACTTCTTTGAGAAACATACTGTTAAGGACCCGATATCGCCTTGGGTAGACTGGGAAGGCATTCCTAGGGCTCTTTCCCTTAGAAAGATCCGCAATCCTGAGGATCTACTAAGGGATAATAAGGGCCTGTTGAGTGCTAGTCACCTGAAATTAACACGTATTACGATGGATCTAGTTGAAAAAAATGTTCGTGTACTGTGCAATGATAGTAGCTTCCTCGCATGGCTTAGTGATGCTATCGTTAAATCACTGCCTTGGAGAGAAGAGCTGATGTAGCCTCAGGCACGTAGAAGGGAGAAGACTGGCGTATTCTTCCCAGAACCTTAACGTCATCTATTGTTGGGGTTCCGAGCATCCTACCGCAGTTGGGGCATTTACCTTCGTACCTCATGGCTAATTCCGAGGGTGAAGGTAATCCGAAGCAATCCTGACCTACTCGCTCAAATATGAATATTATAGATCCGCATCCCTTACAACGGAATATTACCGGCACTTGCAGAACACCGATTATTTCTTACGCAGATTAAGTAGATAATAGGCTACCCTTTAAATACTAGGAGGTATTACTTGATATTTAATCACCGATGCGGCATACTCGATGGTAATGCATTTATGTACATTGTGTCGGTATTATCCATTAATGTATTTTTAAGAAAATTATGATGTCTCTGTACGGTAAGGTATTACTCCCTAGACCTTCGGGATTGAATACTCCCATAAAGGCTTACCTTTGCTTGTCTTAGGCGCTAGCCAGTCTATGATTCTCTCCACGTCATCACTAACTATGATTACTCTAATGGGTCCCAATGGTGACTCAGAATCATACGTAACAAAAGATACGTGGCCCACATACGCGCTTTGCTTGTGCAGTTTCAGCGTTATCCTGTTGCCTGTCCTTGAGGAAAGCATAATTTTACGTGCCGTATCGAGTATCCTATCCTGCCTCAAAACCTGGTGAAATCTCAGCAGTGATTCTACTTTATTTGACTCGCAAACCACTTCCTTATAAGGCGTACCGTCGATAACATCGTAACGCTCAACGTCGAACAAATTACGAATGGACCTAAGCACGCGTTCCAGATCCTCTGTCGGTCTGAGATCACTTCGCACTTGTAGCAAAAACATTCCTTAACTCCTCCCTTAGCTTGGAGACCGCTTCCTTCTTTATATCGCTTATGTCTCGCCCCTCATTAACTATCATTATGTCAGCTAACGCTATCACACTCCCTATCCCGAAGCTTAGCTCCTTAAAGTCTCTCTCCCGGAAATCCCTCCAGTCATTGGGGTCATCAGGTCTCCCCCTACGCACGAGCCTCTCGAAGCGCGTTCTGGGAGAGGCATGCACCGCAACTATTATCACTAAACCCTCTTTAGAGAAACGTGTGATTTCATCGAGACTCCGCACACCATCTATTACAATCACCTCAGAACTCATGTTTCGGATCCTTCGGGAGGTTAACTCCGCAACCGCCGCAGGACCCATTTCCTCACGTAGGCGTTTAGCGAATTCCATCATTGATTTAAGGTCTCTCTTTACACCTCTGCGCCTCGCTTCCTCCCTGACAACGTCACCCATGCTTAAGACAGGGTACCCGAATTCCTCGGCTATGCCCTCTACAACCACGGATTTGCCGGACCCGGGCATTCCGGTTACGCAAATAAGCACTCGCTTCAAGCCCGTCACCACCTAACGACTCTCGACATCAGTCCTAGAGCTTCTTTCCGCCTTAAGTATTTAAAGTAAGGTCTGAAAATCACGGTGAATTACTTTATCATAATACGCATGAATTTCCTAGCTATCCATGAGTACTTGAATATTTTCCTTGCCTCTCTTAAATGATCCTCGTAACCATGCCTATACCTCTGCGAGACATGGAATAGAAGTAACATCTTTGCTTTGACCTCCCTAGCAACGTGGGCTGCCTCAGCTGCCGTTGAATGCTTATACTCCAGCGCTAAGTCGCTGTCGTTTGACGAGAGTGTTGCGTCATGTATTAACACGTCAGGCTCCTCTATGATACTGGAGAGCTTCTTGGGTAATGGGCGAGTATCGGTGATATAGGCAAGCGTCCTCCCGCCTCCGAAGCGGAGTACGTATCCGTAAGTAACTATGCCGTGATCAAGCTCTATTGCCTGTACCACTACGTCATTAGAGAGTCGTAACTCATCATCACCCTTAAGCTCGATAACAGCTACGTCAAACCTAGGCCTAAAGTACAGGAGTTTGAAGTTTTCTAGAAGGTAATCACGTATTCCTTCAGGCCCTATGATAGTCACTTGTGTTTCGGTGCCTGAGAGTGATCTGGACTGCAGTAACGGGATTAGGCCCAGTATGTGGTCACCATGCATGTGCGTTATCAAGATATAGCGTATGGAGGCAACACTGAAACCCGCCTCATGTATCCTGTGTTGCGTTCCTTCACCAGCGTCCAGCAGTAGGCGTGTTCTTCCATAGCAAACAATTACGGAAGGAAGGTCGTCACTTCCCGGGTATGGCCCTGACGCCCCTAATATGGTTGCTCTAATAGGGTTCAAGGCTTCCTCACCACGAAGATGTCCCTTGTTAAGGCTCCATGAACCCAGTTAAGGTGTCTCTCCACGATCTTTAAACCGACGTCATCAATTACCCCTTCTACGTCGACATCCTTTCTTTGAGCGAATGCTAAGTAACCGCCACTGATTAGTGTCTCCGCCGCCTTACTCAAGAAACATTCCATTAACTCCCGTAATCCCCCACTGCACTGCACCTGCGTTAACCTCCCGTAGGGTGGGTCTGTTCCTATGGAACTCACTTTCCGCACGGGCATATCACATGCATCAGCTACGAAAACCTGAGGTACGCATCCATAATGCATGAGGTTCTCCGCTGCCCCTGCGACGTGACGTACACTTATATCACTCCCAACGTACTTAAGGCCCATAACACAAGCCTCGAGCAGGAACCCCCCAACGCCACAGAACGGATCGTAAAACAAACCCTCGGGTCCAACCCTACTCAGGTTCACGAATATCCTACTCCAGAGAGGGGTAAGTGTCCCCGGGAGGTATACTGGCCTACGTTGCGGTGCCCTCGCATCGAATTCACGCATTCTTCTTGTGAAGAGTCTATAGCCAACAATCATGACTCCTTCACTCACTATGACGTCTATTAAAGGAGCGTTCGGGGATCGTGGGACACCTCGTAGTGTCCTTCGAATCACGTTAATTACGTCAGCATACTTTATGTTGTGCCCGTACCTCTTTACCCGCTTAAATGCTACGTGGCTGAAGGGTAGGTTCCTCAGCGTATCATGCTCCTTCAGGAGCCTGCGTAACCCCTCCACACCCTCACTTGTTTCAACCGCACCAAACATTACCCCAGCATATCTCACTAAGGCAGCCCTTCTCCTAAGTACTTCAAAGAATCCTTCATCACACTCACCAATGACTACTTGATCCAGCTTAGCGTGGATCTTAAGGTATTTGTGCTCGGCTTCACTAAGCGCTATCAATTCTGAGTAAGGTAGTGTCCTATGTTCTCCTGATAGGAAGAAGTACGCTTTGCTAACCCGCGACAATGTATTCATGGCTCCATCACGGTTTTTCAAATGTGTGCTTCACCACCTCACGGAGTGCTGTGTTCCTCAAGCGCGGCAATCAACTCTGGGCTAACGTCCACATACTCTATTAAGTCATTATCTATCCTATTGGCCAACGTATTCAACGTAAGTACCTTATCTACGCCAGCATCCCTCAATTTTCGTAGGGCTTCACCAACGAATAACCCATGGCTCGCAACCGCGAACACTGCTGAGGCCCTGCATCTCCGTAGGAAAGATGCTATGTTAGCTACGGTACCACCAGTGCTTATTATGTCATCCACTATTACGGCCTCTTTCCCGCTAACATCTATGTTTTCCGGCAACTCATGCCTTATTTGACCGGTAATCCTATCCCTATGTTTCCTTATTATGAAGCATTCACATCCAAGTTCGGATGCGAGTGCCTTAGCCCTATGGGATGCTCCTAGATCGGGTGAAACGACTATGGGGTTCTTAAGATCCATGCTCCTTAACTTATTGGAAAAAACCTTAGAGGGTATAATGTTCTTTGCTTGACCCGTGAAGTACCTTAGGCTTTCAGGTTTATGTAGGTCTACAACGTAGAGCGCGTCTACACCCGTACTGCTCAACAGCCTCAATACTGTCCTTACACTGACAGCTTCGCCGGGCAGGAACTCACGATCCTGCCGTGCGTATGCTAAATAAGTAAGTATCACCTCGATGCTACGTGCACCATGGTTCCGCAAGGTGTCCACGGCGAAGAGTAACTCCAATAACCTCTTATCTTGCTCAGGATACGTGGTCTGCACTAGAGCGACGTCCTCACCTTCAACGTTAGCCTCTATCCTAACGTAAGACTCACCATCCGGGAACACTTTCTTGTAAACCACTTGGAAGCGAGACCCTAGACCCTCAGCGACCTTCCTCCCTATACCCTCTAACTCCGGGAACGCTAGTACTATCATTCTCGCCCCCTGTGTTCTAATTTCGCTGTTCCCCTTATTGACATATTCGGTGTTGCTCGATAACTTAATC
This sequence comes from Desulfurococcales archaeon, assembly GCA_027023255.1. Taxonomy (GTDB): domain Archaea; phylum Thermoproteota; class Thermoprotei_A; order Sulfolobales; family NBVN01; genus WAOL01. The sequence goes on along the minus strand of JALVVU010000015.1, from coordinate 11,292 downwards.
CTTTGTGTAAACACTACTTAACCTAGTGGGCTGGTGATGTTGAATGCCTAAGAAACCCGACCTTTCGAAACCTTGGGTAAGGGAAGCTAAGCATTGGGAACCGCTTGACGATGGTAGAGTGAAGTGTAACCTATGTTCAAGGAGGTGCGTAATACAGCCCGAGTCATACGGTGTTTGCGGTGTTAGGTACAACCATGACGGCAAGTTATACACGTTAGTTTACGGTTTACTCACAGCTGCGAACGTGGATCCCATCGAGAAGAAACCTCTCAGCCATTTCCATCCCGGTTCGCTAGTGATGTCCATCTCTACTGCTGGCTGCAACTTCATGTGTAAGTTCTGCTTGAACTGGACCATAAGTCAAGCACGTCAGGATAGGGTCATCGGAGACTACTTTACCCCGGAGGAAGTTGTGAACCTGGCCTTAAGGTACGGGGCTGACGGCATGAGTTACACCTATAATGAACCTACAGTCTTCTACGAGTTCATGCTCGATACAGCTAAGTTAGCGAGGAAGCACGGTCTGTTTAACACTATAGTAACTAACGGGTACATGACCCCCGAAGCCATACAGAAACTAGCACCTTACCTGAATGCCGCAACGGTTGATATTAAGGGGAACGCTGATCCGTCCTTCTACAGGAAATTCATGGGTGTGAACGACCCTTCACCTATATTCGACGCCCTACTCGAACTAAAGAAGCATGGGGTGTTCATAGAGGTGACGGACCTTGTCGTTCCGAGATACGGTGAGAGTGAGGGCGCCCTTAGGAAGCTGGCTAGCTGGATAGTGGATAACCTCGGCCCCGACACACCTTTCCATGTATTGAGATTCCACCCCGACTTCCTCATGCGTGACGTGCCTTCAACACCGCTGAGAACACTGGAGAAGCATGCTGAGATAGCCAAGGAATGTGGACTGAACTACGTCTATGTGGGGAACGTGCCTGGTCATCCTTTAGAGCATACTTACTGTCCTAAGTGCGGGACACTCCTAGTACGGAGGTATGGCTTCGACATAATCGAGTGGAATTTAAGTGAAGACAATAGGTGCCCTAAGTGCGGTCATAAAATTAATATCATTGGAAAGTATAAGAGGCGCCCGAGGCATTTGCTCTGGTGGTGAGTTAATGTATTACATCCTAATCTCTGGTCCCGCGGGCTCAGGGAAGTCAACGTTAGTTAAGTCCCTTGGCGAATGGATGGAAGATCACCAGATGGATGTTGTGAGGGTAAATTTCGATCCCGCTGCTGAGGTCCTTCCTTACACGCCTGACGTTGATGTGCGGAGGTACGTTAATGCCCGCGACCTAATGATTAAGCACGGGTTAGGTCCTAACGGTGCGATGATAGCTAGTGTCGATTATTTAGTGAATTACGTTATTGATATAAGGAATGAGGTGGAGGAGTTACGTGCTAATTACGCGTTAGTTGACTTGCCTGGTCAGTTGGAGGTTATAGCATTCAGGCGACTGGGGCCTGTGATAATTAAGGAGTTAGTTAGGGGTTACAAATCCGCCATGGTTTTCCTAGTGGATGTTAGGCTGGCTGCTGAGATGTCTTCCGCACTCTCAATAACTCTCCTCGCACTTTCAACCCTTTACAGGTTAGAGCTCCCATTAACGTTAGCACTTAATAAGATCGACCTAATCACCGCCGATCTGTCAAACCCCGACGAGCTATCCGCTACACTTAAGAATAACGTGAACCTTATGAAGCTCCTTGAAGATACCCATAGCTGTGTAGAATTAGCCCTATCAACAGTCTTTGTGGACCCGGAGATCAGTGAGAATCTGTGTAAAATAGTGAAGGACGCCTTCAGCGAGGTGATTCCCCTCTCAGCTAAGGAGGGCTATGGCATTGATTCACTCTACGCCGCCACCCAGAGGGTTTTAGCTGGAGGTGAGGATTTCCTCACTGAAGAACCCAGCGGATTCTACTGAGGAACCTTAATTTGCTCGTAATTTAAAATTGATTATAATGAATTGAACCCCACAAGAGCTTTTATTTCCTCCACGTAGTGTTAAGTGGGTTTCACCATGAGTGCCGCGGAAAAAGTCAAGCGGATTATTGAGGAGGCGAAGAAAGAAGGCAGAACAAAGCTACTGGAACACGAAGCTTACGAAGTTCTTGCAGCATACAACCTGCCTGTCCCCAAGGCTGCGCTAGCTAAGAGTGAAGATGAAGCCGTTAAGATAGCTAATGAGATCGGCTACCCCGTAGTACTCAAGATAGTGAGCCCCGACATCGTCCATAAGTCGGACGTGGGTGGAGTTAAGATCAACTTGAGGAGCGAGGACGACGTGAGGAAAGCGTTCAAGAGCATTATGGAGAGCGTCAAGGAGAAAGCACCTAATGCTAGAGTTACCGGTATCCTAGTGCAGGAGATGGTTCCTGAAGGACTCGAAGTAATAGTTGGCGCCACACGAGACCCAACCTTCGGACCTGTACTGCTCTTTGGTCTGGGCGGGATCTTCGTGGAGGTACTTAAGGATGTGAGCTTCAGGATAGCACCAGTAACGAAGTACGACGCGGAGACTATGCTCAGTGAAATTAAAGCATCTAAGCTGCTAGAGGGATACAGAGGCATGCCGCCCAGGGATAAGGAGGCATTAGTTAACATCATAATAAACCTCTCAAGGTTCATGGAGGAGCAAGACTCCGTGAGTGACGTCGACCTCAACCCGATAATGGCTTTCGAGATTGGCAAGGGGGCTAAGATTGCTGACGCGCGAGTACTGATAAAGTGACGCCTAAAATCTTCTAGAAGGGTTGGGTCTTGCAAAGTGTGAGCGACGAAGAGAAACTCCTGCAGCAAATAGACGAGCTACGGGGACAGATAAAGCATCTTAAAGAACAGAGGACTGAAATAGCATCAAGGATTAAGGAGCTAAAGGCTGAGAGGAGGGAATTAATAGAGAAAATAAAGGGTTACAGGAGTGAACTACAGAAACTTCGTGAGACACTTAACGAGCTTAAGAAGGAGCGCCAGAGCCTGATAAGTCAGAGACGCGAACTCATTAAGAAAATTAGGCAGGTCAAGTCCGAGTTATTCGCTAAGAAGTCTGTCTTGAGTAATGCCCGAGACGTTAGCGTAACCATAGGGAAGATTAGGAGCAGAATCGATCGACTTGAGTGGAGGATAATAACTGAGTCACTACCGCTCGAAGAGGAGAACCGCATAATAAGGGAGATAGCTCGCCTAGAAGCGTTGCTTGAGAAGGCTCTTGAGGCACGAAGGACGTATGAAGAGTGTAAGGAACTCAGGGCCGAGCTAAAAAGTCTGATGATAGAGCTAAACGACATAAACAAGAAAATCAATGATATATCAGAAAAAATAAACAACATACGAAGCCGTATTGGAGTATTAAAGGAGGACGTGAATAGTCTCCAGCAGGAAATAGATAAGAGAAGCAAGGAAATCATGGAGAACGCACAGAGACTAGCTGAAATAACAGAACAACTTAACGAGATCATACCTAGGTATCGCGAAGCACAGAACAAGCTACGCGAGATTCGGTTAGGCAGGAAGAAGGCTATGGAGGAAGCCATACTAAGCAAGAAGCGTGAAGAAGCCGAGCGAAAACTTAAGGAAGGAAAAAGATTAACCATGGAAGATCTAAAGGTTCTCTACGGTTTAGAAGAGAATGAAGAAACACCTAGTGCATAATGTTTTCTTTCTTAGCGCTAAAACATTAACATAATAGTTTCCAACACCAGAACATGTGGTTAAGGTTAATTAATGGTATTGATGAACCTTGACTTAGGTGGTGCGTGGGGGCCTAGAGAGTGAGTGTGGAGCGCACCTTAGTGCTGGCGATAGACTTCGATGATGACTTAGGACGTGTTGGAATTAAAACCCCTATCATAGGTTATGAGGAAGTACTTGCAGCTGCAGAGAAGTACGCGTTAGCTAGGCCTCAGGACGCGGATCTTAACACGATATTCACTGCCCTCAAGGTTTATAGAGACTTAAAGAGCGAAGGTCACGACGTTGAAGTAGCCCTAGTTGCGGGGCACGAGAAGGGGGGTGCTAGGGCCGGGCTTAAACTTAAGGAGCGCTTAGAGAGCGTTGTTAAGCACCTCGGGATTACGTCAGCAGTTGTTGTGGTTGATAGCGCTGAGGATGAATCAGTAATGCCTATCGTTGAGTCCATAGTTAAGGTCGTAGCTGTTGAGAAAGTCGTCGTCGAGCAATTGAGGGGTGTTGAGGAAACTTACGTCTTGTTGGGGCGGTACATTAAGAAAGCTCTTGAGGAGAAGCGCTTCGCTAAGTTCTTCCTAGGCGTCCCCGGATTATTGATCCTCACGTACGTGTTAGTTGCTAACAGTCCCTACAGCAAGTACGCATCAGCACTGACCCTAACCATACTAGGCTTAATCTTCGTGGCTAAGGGATTCGGGATAAGCACCAGTATTTCAAGATGGTGGAGGGCTTCTCCAATAACAAAGCTCTCTCTTATGCTCACCATGGTCTCACTGAGCTTAACCGCGGTCATAACTTACACAACATTATACTCAAGGGACTTCGCTTTTGACATAATCTCAATAGCTGTTTACATAAATAATATTCTCCCCTACGCGGTGGTGTCCGTAATCCCCCTGATTGCTGGGAGGATTGCTTTTAGGATACTTAAGAGGTCCTTCAAAGTATGGAGAGAGATCATGGCACTAGCGATACTAGCGATAATATATCAATTCTTCACTAACATGGCTAGGATCATTCTTGCATCTGGAACCAGCAACCTAAGCGAGATAATGAGGTTACTCAATGAGAACTACATCATTCAGACGTTAATACTATACATAGGGATAATAATGACGGTATCCGTAACCATGTATGCTATAGAGAAGGAGTTAGTGTGATTGTTGCTTATCTCAATTTACTTCCCGAAACGCCGTTCCCTCCTCTGGTATGATCGTATCGCTCTCCAGAGATCTATTTTCCTGAACTCAGGCCAGTATGCTTCACAGAAGTATAGTTCACTGTAGGCTATTTGCCATAAAAGGAAATTGCTGACACGTAACTCACCGGAGGTTCTGATAACTAAGTCGGGCTCGTCAAGTCCGTCTAACTTCAGGTGCGATGTTGAAAGATATTTCCTGAAGACTTCCTCAGTTATTTCCTCGGGCTTAACCTTACCCTTTAGGATGTCTTCGGCTAGTAACTGAACAGCTGATACTATTTCTTGACGCCCACCATAGCAGAGAGCCACGTTTAAGTATCTTTCATTATAATGCTTACTACGTTCCTCAATCACCCTTATTTTCTCACGGATATTCGGAGGTATTATGTCTAGTCTCCCAATGAATTTCACCCTTATCTTCCTCTTATCAATCACTCCATCCTCAAGCATCTCGCTTATGCCTCGCTCGAGTAACGTAAGCAAATGCTCTCGCTCTTTCTTTGACCTCTTAGTGCAGTTCTCATATGACATAGCATATATAGTGACAGCCTTCACGCCAAGATCCCATAACCAGTCCAACACTTCCTTCAGTCGCTCATAACCATATTCATGACCCTCTATAGGGTCGAACCCTAAGAAGCGAGCCCACCTCCTGTTCCCGTCGGGTATTATGGCTACATGCCTAGGTATGGGACCACCAGATATTTGTGACCATAGCCAAAGCTCATATAACTTGTACACGGGCCTCAATAGCGGGTCAACAATGTGCTGAAGCTTCCTCAGCACCCTCGCTACTACTTCCTTTCTCTTCCGTGTACCTGTCATGCTCTCGTAGGTCTTTCCCGTTAAAAGCTTTTAAGGGATATCGTCCACAAAGCTCTGGGCTGGAGTCAATGGGCATCTACCAAGGAAAGGATCTCCGGAAAATAACGGGTGGCAGGAGGAGACCTCATAGGAAGAACAGGAAGTATGAGTTAGGGCGATTCCCCACATTAACTATGGTTAGCACCAAGGAGAAAGTTGTTGCAATCAGGGTACGCGGAGGGAACATAAAGATCAGGTTAAAGAGGGCAAAGTACGCGAATGTTGTTGACCCCGAAACAGGGGAGGCGAAGAAGGCAGAAATTCTGAGAGTCGTGGAGACCCCCGCTAACCGTGAGTACGCTCGGAGAAACATAATCACTAAGGGCGCCATCATAGAAACCTCAGAAGGACTTGCTAAGGTGACCTCAAGACCTGGACAAGATGGCGTGGTCAACGCCGTCCTTTTAAAGGAGGAAGTTGAGGTCTAAATACACTGTTCTATTACGTAG
>JALVVU010000015.1:0-4972 GCA_027023255.1 Desulfurococcales archaeon | reverse complement strand
GTTCTATTACGTAGGTTTAATAACCTCGCTACTCGTAGCTTAACTTTATTGTGCTTGGCTATACACCAGCACAAACTCTTATTGAGCATATTACCCTACTTTGGTGTAGGTGGGGAAAATACATGGCTATAAAGGACATGATAATTTGGCCTGAGTACCTGGACGCTAGACTCTCTAGAAAATCTGGAAGGCGTGTCTCGAAATCCATAGCAGTACATCCTCTACGTAAGGAGGACATACTACTTGCTTGTAAGACAATAGGTGTAGACTGCGAAATAGAGGAGGGAAAGTATTACCCTAGACTCTGGCATTCGTCCTACGGTTTTAGAATAATAGTGCACATAGATGAAAAACGAGGAATTAGTAAGGAAGCACTTATACGTATGCTTGCCGAGGCGCTTAGTAAGGTCAGAGGCGGTTGATTTATATAATTAGTACCCCGGTAATACCGAGCAGGTACTACTCTACAGCAGTAATGTCCGGAGAAAATACGTTATCCTTAAATTAACCCTTCTTAAGGTATTACCACCTTAAGTATTTATCCCGCATAGTTTTTGGAAGGGGATAGAGGCTGATTAAGCTTGGTTATTTCATACATAAGACACCAACAGGGAGACTGCTCATTAAGATGACTACAATGAAACCACCGCGAATGGGCAGCATCGTCGTTGATTCTGGAGGGCGTGAAGTTGGGATACTTGTGGATATAATAGGTCCTGTTAGGAGTCCATACGCCGTAGTCAAGCCCCTGAGAGAGGATGTTGAGGTAGACCCTCATAGTGTTTTGTTCGTTAAGCCTAAGCCAAAACGTCGCAGGAGGGTTAGGAAATGATTGAAGAATTCAAATCTAGGTGCCCCTCAGGTGACATAATCTATGATGAATCCAGGGGAGAAGTGATATGCGCTGAAACAGGGGAAGTTCTCGCGGAACACATTGTTGACCTTCAGCCTGAATGGCGGGCCTTCAGTTATGAAGACTCCCTAGCACGTGAACGCGTTGGCGCCCCAATGACTGAGAAGGTACATGACCGTGGACTCCACTCAGTAATAGATCAAAAATCACAACAAGGCAGGAAACTCGAAAGGTTAAACAGGAGGATACGTGCGTCTGGTAAAATGCGGCGCCTAGTCCGGGCATTACGCTTGATGAATAGTGTAATAGGGGGCTTGAATCTACCTAATGCCGCGGAACTCCGTGAGGAGGCAGGAAACATCATACGTAAACTACATGCGGCAGGACTGATAAAGAAGAAGAACATGCGTGCGATGGTTGCTGCATCAATAGTAATAGCTACTAGGAACCTCAACACTCCCGTCGAGCAGGCTGAAATCGCTAGGAGATGTATGGTAACGTTTCAAGATTTATGGAATGCTGAGATGAAGATCAGGCGTGACTCAGATAGCGTGATTAGGGTGAAGCCTCTCGATCCTAGGAGGTATGTTGAGTCCATGGCTAGTAAGCTTAAGCTCTCACGCCACACTACAATGCTTGCGTGGAGGATAATCACTATAGCTAAGCGTGATGGCTTAACCTCAGGGAAGGGGCCGAAAGGCGTTGCCGCAGCCTCACTCTACATAGCGTCAATACTCCTAGATGAAAGAAAGACGCAGAAGGAGGTTTCCAGGAAGGTAGATGTCTCTGAGGTAACCATACGTAACCGGTACCGCGACTTAATAGACAACCTCCTCATAGTGGTCAATGTCTAATTTGCCAGGAAACAAAGACAGTACAGTATTTTCGTTGTAATCCCACAACCGCGTGTTGATCCCAATATTAACGTTAATTTTCTTCTAAAGTCCTGCTACCACATACATTACAGGGGCGATGAGAGTGGGTTTACAAGAGTTAGTCATCATTAAGGAAGGAAAAGCGTTGCTGAAGGTACCTAACCCTGAGAAGTACCGCAGAAGTGATGGAGTATATGAACCTTCGTGGGCCCCTGTTTTCTATAACCCTAAGCAAGTGCTTAACAGGGATCTATCCATACTTGCACTTAACGTGCTTGCTACACTATCTGGTTTTAGTGAGCTCCGGGTTCTCGATGCTTTAGCCGGAAGCGGTGTTAGAGCTCTTAGGTACTATCTGGAAGTTCCTAATGTGTCATTAGCTATAGCCAACGACATAGCTACGGAGGCATTTACTGTAATAAAGGAAAATATCAGGCTGAATAACGCTGAGTCCATTGTCAAGGCCTGTAAACTCGATGCTAACGCATTCATGTATCTCTGGAAGTCCATGGGGAGGACGTTTGAGTTTATTGACATAGACCCATTTGGATCGCCAGCACCTTTCGTTAGATCATCACTTTGGTGCGTACGAAGAAATGGTGCCGTGGGCTACACCGCTACTGATACCGCACCCTTGAGTGGTGTTAAGTGGGTTGCTGGCTCAAGGAAGTACGATGTCAGGCTAGTCAAAACTGACATCCCCCACGAGATAGGGTTGCGGGTGTTATTGGGGCACATTTGCAGACGTGCTGCCGAGATCGATAGGTTCATCGAACCCCTGATAACGTTCGCGAAACACCATTATTTCAGGACAATTATCCGTGTAGGGAAAGGTGCTAGCAAAGCATCCGAAATTATAGATAGGTGCTTAGGGTACTTAACGTATTGCAGGAAGTGCTACTATAGGGAAGTAGTACCACTTAACGATATCCCCCGCAGTCCTCTGTGCCCATCCTGTAGAGGACAACTAGTAGCTATAGGCCCCTTATGGATGTGTAACATGTTTCACAAGGACTTCATAGATCATATGTTAAGCCTCATTAAGAGCTCTGAATACAAATATCTCCCTACCTGGCAGGACTCCCGTGAATTACTGGAGTTGCTGATCGAGGAATCCCAAGTTAACGGTTTAGCCTATAATGTATCATCCCCTGCAAGGATCAGGAAAGTAAATATGCCACCTACTAACGCCGTTATTGAATGCTTAAGGTCACGAGGCTTTCAAGCCTCACGAACGCATATCAGCGGACAACTTATTAGAACCAACGCGTCATGGGCGGACTTCGTTGAGTGCGTGGCTAATGACTGCCATTCTCAATAAAGTGTGATAGGAAGAGACACTTATATGGGTTGTAGTATCCGCCCATCCCACATCTCAGCAACTCTCTGCAGGCAAAACACGGGATATACATAACCGGATTCAACTTGACAACTATATTCAACTTCGCTGACTTTACGGGACTATATATTAGCTTATAGGTTCTGCGCCCCTTGAATGTCACAGGTTCCCTCTTTATAAGACCCTTACGAACAAGCCCTAACACTATCTTAGTTCCCTCCCTATTATCTATACCAAGCATTGACCAAAGAGTACTCTGTATTACCCCTCCCTCCTTCTCTGTCTTGCTCTTTATTATCTCCAGTATCTTCGACTCTAGCGAGACTTCCATTACTGTAACCCCACCCTCACCTTGATAAACTCTGTTCTGGCGCTAATATAGGTTAATCAGACTATATCATCTGCCTTATGTATTATTGTACTTCCTTTTTTCTTTTTAACACTATTTACAATAATATCCACTATCAAATTAGGTAATTCCACCCTATTGCTTCCGGTTACCCAGAAAAGTCTGCGCTCACCCTTTACTAGGCTACCTACATTATTAGTTAACCTCCTATGCAAGACTATTAAGGCAGTGACCTGAGGATCCTTCAAAACTTTCTCCATGCATCTTCTTAGCTTAGCTAGTTTGAGCTCCATGGGGCCAACCTCATCTATCCCAACAACGTCTGCTGTACGTAAAGCTACATCGATAGCGTTACACCCTACGGTTACTGCATCCTCTAAGACGCAGTACTTGCCAACCCTGGCAACACAAACATCAGACGAGCTAAGCCCGGATACCCTTGCAAGGGGTGAGCGCTCTCCACTTAGTATGTCAACGATATCAAACCCTACCCTTATACCTCCTTTTCTGATCTCAGGACATACGAAACCCCCAACCGTAATACCCTTACTTCTCAGCAACTCTATGGTCTTGCTAAAGACCGTGGTTTTACCTATGCCGGGTCGCCCAGTAATTATTACCTTCATCGGCTATCAGTCCCTGCGAGTATTTACTCTAGCCTAAGTTAATTTGGGTTTACGCATGGTAACGTTGAAAGTTGCTTAAGTATGAAGTTTACTCTAATTTCTCAATGCTAACTTTGTTCAGGTTAACGTAGGAGGATATCTCGTCCTTAACCAAGAACTCGTTCTCTCGTGAAGCGATGACGCTCACGCCTGCCTTAATTTCTTTTCGCACAATATCAACTAATTTAACACATTCCACAGTTTTCCTGACAACATCTTTGAGTGTGTTCCTGCTTGGCGGTGTAGCATCAACCACGACCTGTATTTCCTCCCCTGACACTATGTAGTCGGGAGCCGACTTACGTATGTCATACACCTCTCCCCATTCTCTTAAGCGTCGCTCTAGCCGTGGATTGCTTAATGCCTTACGCAGGCATAACCCTAGTTCACGCATTCGTTCCTGGATATCCTTAGCTATTATGTCGAAATTTATTGATTCCACGACGTCCTCGCCTACCGCACTCACTAATTTCTCGGCATTTTCAACCGTTACCATTCCTCCCTCTTTCTTATATTTAAAGACTGTACGTCTAGAGATATTTGTAAGGTATGATAATTCACTGATGCTCATCAACCTCCTTTCCATAGCCTCGTTGAGCTTTTCTCTATTTACCGACAGATATAACTCACCCTTCTTGTAAAGGGCTATCAGTTCCGTTGGCTTGAGGTACATGTTCTCCAATGTCCTTTCATTCATTACGTACACGCCGCTCTTCTCATATATGATGTTATCGTAGAGTTCTGGATCATCAGATATTACTACGGGGATCGAGTCCAGCGCTAACGACGCTTTTAACATGTCATGCGCCTCGTCCTTGCTTACACCCGCACCTATCTTAACCCTGATTATCACGTCAGCAACGTCGCCGCCAACCGCTATGAGGTCTATGG
>JALVVU010000014.1 GCA_027023255.1 Desulfurococcales archaeon | reverse complement strand
TTTCACTACTGTGCATGACCTTCAGGTGTTGAGTGACATCATACCTCGACTTCCTTGGGACGTTACTGTGGACGTTATCTTCACACCATCTAGGACGATTAAGTGTTTGGGACCGAAGCAAAGAACTAGGGGAGTCCTTTGGGATTACCTTAGTGAGGATAAGGTTAAGGAGATACCCTTACTTAAGGAAATAGCTGAGAGGAAAGGTGTTAAAATTGCCTGACGAACCATTAACTAAGGCTTTCGACGTTGATGGCGTGATTGTAGACGTGAGCCAGAGACTCGCAACAGCGCGAGAGCTGGCAGAGTACTACGGCCATGATTTCTGGGAAGTCTTCTTCAGTGACGAATTACTTGCCCTGGATAAACCAAGGCCCGTTGGTGTAGAGTTAGTTAAGCGCGCCCACGCTGAGGGCTTCCGTGTAATCATAATTACTGGGAGGCCCAGCAGGCTGAGGGGCTTTACCCTAGAGCAGGTAATTAATTACACAGGGGTTACGCCGAGCGCCATTTACATGAGGCGGAACAGGGACCGGAGACCTGCGGAGGTAGTGAAGGTGGAACTCCTAGGTGAGGCGCTGAGGGATGGTTTCGAAGTTGTGGAGTACCACGATGACAGTGAGGCCGTATTAAGGGAAATTAGGGTTAAGTACCCGTGGGTCACACTATTTCTGCATGTTAGGGATACGTTTCAGAAGTATTGAATGAGCAACATTTCCTTACGAAATTTTTAAAGAGCTCAGGGCCGCGGATCCTCACATAAAGTATCACCCATTTAATAGGTTTCCAGAGAATATTGGGGACGGGAGTAGTGACGAAAGGTAAGGAGAAAGTAAGCGCCCCAGCAAGTGTGAAGACCTTTAATGTCGATATCATAGCTAATATACTAGCATCTGGTGGCGGTATTATTGATGAGTACGGTGACCTAGTAATCAGGTTAAAGAAGGGTTTTCTCAGTAAGCGCGTTGAGGAGCATGTCGTTGAGTTCGGCGTCATAAGGATGGTTTCAGGGGTTGACGTGTTCTTCGCCGTACGCACTGATGAAGGAGTAACGCCTTACCTAACCGCGCTGCTTAGAAAGGTACGTGACGATAAGGTCGTGATTGAGTGGCGTTGCCATGATGATCTGTTCAGGGACTTATGCCGGGAAACGGTTAGGATCCTTAAGCGTGGGTTAAGGAACTTTAGGCCCTCAGCAGGCGTTAAGCGCTCATCACCTGAGGTTGTGGTCAGGTATAGGATGAGTGACGCTTACTCCAGTAAGCTAGATGGTTTCGCGGAAGTAACTCTCGCCAACGCTGTGTTGGAGTATCCGCTAGCCTTCACATCAGAAGTGAAGGTCGAGGACGTTAAGAACATTGAGGCACTACTCGAGGACCTTGGGAAGAGATTAGGTAAGGGGAAGTACATCGTCACCCTTAGTGGCGGTAGGTGGAGATTCATAGTTGGCTTCGATACTGAGAAAAAGATATTCACGCCTTCGTTCATTTCATGGGAGACTAATGAGAGGCTTCTAGGGGAGGAGGCGCTAAAGAGGTTCATGGAAGTGCCGGACGACACCATCGTCAGGATGCTCGTGTTTAAAGTACCCGAGCATTACTCCTAAGCAGGCATTAACCACGGAAACGAATTTGATGGGTTCCACATTAGTTAGGTTAGGGATTCAAAACCGTGAGGGTGACGATCTTAGGTTTCGGGGGGTGGGTCAGTAACCCGTTACTCGGTCAGCCAGCGTACTTAGTTGAGGAAGGGGATATAAGGATCCTCTTAGATTGTGGTGAAGGGACTTTAGAGAAGCTAGTCAAGTGTACTTGCCTAGATGTAAGTAGCTTGAGCTTTATCTTAGTAACGCATGCTCACGGAGACCACTTACTGGGCTTACCCACCTTAATTCAGCGGGCTAAGTACTTGGGAAAGAGGCTGAACGTTGCTGCACCACCGCCAGTAGTGGGGTCGATTAGGGAGTTACTGAGCGCACTACAGATCCCCCACTACATGGATTACGTTGTCGTCACAGAATTGCGGGCTGGAGTATGGGTACGGCTTAACGAGACAGTCCGCGTGAAAGCTATTAATGCCGTCCACCCTATCCCGTCGGTTTCCTACGTGCTACGAGTCGGGTCAAAGACCATTGCGTACAGTGGCGACACTTGGCCCAACAATGATTTCCTGAGGGAGGCGGAAGGCGCGGATGTGCTTATCCATGAAGTTAGTGCCCCGCCCGGGATGGTCGAGGAAGCTAGGCTCCATGGGCACACACCTAGTGAATATATCCTCGATATATTAAGGAAGGTTAGGCCGAAGTACTTCATACCAACGCATTATTATGTTGAGCCGCCTCAGCTCATACTTAGTAGGGAGCTTTGCTCCCTTAGTGGAACACGCATTATTTTTCCCGCTCAATGCCTGAGCATTAGCGTTGGTTAATGATCGTGCTTGCCTTAACTTGCTTATACGGTAAATATATTACTGTGTTCAACTAACGTTCTTCAGATTCCACTGAAGCTCTTTCTGGTGTATTATATACTATGTTCAGAGATATAATGCTGAACCATACCTAACCTATTATTGCTTAAATTTAGCTATACTTTTTTATATCGTTTTAGCTAAATTAAATCGGGTATCAAGCTATGCCTGAGGTACGGCGTGTCCAGAAATTCGGTAGGTCAACGCTGATGATATCACTGCCATCCTCGTGGGTGAAGTCCGTAGGTCTTTCTCCCGGAGATACCGTTAGCATTGAGGTGCTTGAGGATGGAACGTTAAGGCTAGCACCGATAACAATGCTGCAGAAAAAGAAGGAGAAGAAATTAACGATTAGAGTCGGTCAAGGATCTTCTGAAAGCTTGCTTATAAGGGCTATCTACGCAGGCTACATTCTCGGTATGGATACCATAGTCGTCGAGACTACTGGTGGAATTCTTTCTGAGTCACATCTACGCGTGATCCGTGGCACTGTAAGGGCACTGATCGGGGCCGAGATAATTGAGAATACCCCGAACAAGATCACTATTCAGGTTCTGATCGACGCTAGCAAGTATTCGGCCGCAACAATTATCGGGAGGATGGCTAACCTCGTTAAGTTCATGATTCAGCACATCCAGATAGCACTGCTCGACAATAAACCATACCTCTTAAGGGAAGTGCTGGAACTGGAGGGCGAGGTTGACAGGCTCCACGCGCTAACGGTTAGGCAGCTCCTCCTTTCACAGACAAATAGGACGTTAGGGCGTTACTTGGGGATCAAACCATCTCTAGCCACAGAGTATAGGGGGGTTGTACGCGCGTTTGAGGAAGCTGCCGACGCTCTGAGCGCCGCTGCGGAAATCCTGGTTAAGGGTGGCGTGGACGTTGTCCGTAAGCTTCAAGCGACAAAAGACTTGCTGAAAGAGTGCCTAGATACCCTGCTCCTGATAGTTGACAGAATAGATAAGTGCCTCAAGAACCTGAACCCATACCTAGTTAATGAAGTGCTGAACCTCATTAAGGAGTATCACGGTCACCTGAAGAAGTACAATGAGCTAGTGTTTAGGGAGTTAGGACTTGATGAAACCTACTTAACCATTAGGGAATTCTCCGACAGGCTTTACGAGGTTAGTCGAGAGATGGAGACCATAGCTGAGACAGCGTTCGACATAGCGATAGAGAAGACCGGTGAGGTGCTAGACATAAGCCGAACCTACGTGTGATTTTAACTCAAGTGATACCTGGATAATATGGTCAATATTCTTTAAACCTCGGAAAGCCTAACACATTGTTAGGGGTTGCTGACAATGATTGGTGCTGTGCTAGTAGGATTCATAATAATGCTTATCCTCAGCTTAATACCGGGTGCAGGTCCCTTAGTAGGTGGTTTCGCAGGCGGCTTTATTGCTGGCTATATGACCGGTGGTGGTGCCTCTAAGGGAGCGATGGCTGGCTTCCTTGCCGCGCTACTTGGCGCTATAGTTGTGGGTGTCATCCTAGCGATCGTGACGTCCCTGCTAGCAACACCCCTCATAGGCAGCATCATAGGGTTCCTAGGATTCCTCTTTATTGCCATCCACTTCATAGGCCCGTTAATACTCGCGGTAATAGGAGGAGCCATTGGAGGCACGTTAAAAGGAGGAAACAGGTGAATTAGAAATTGTTCGTGGTAAGAGCCCTCAACGCTGTATTCAACGTGAGTGAGGTGGCACATGACAATATTGAGTGCCGAGTGGGGTTACTGCCACCTAGAGCAGTCAACGTAATCATGACGACGTATAGGGTGCGTAACACACAGCTCCTAATCCAGCTTGATGACCCGCACAGCAACTGGTGCTTGATTGAAGAGGGAACCATCATTAGGTTTAATAACGGGAAAGCTCTAGGACCTAAGTTATGCCCCGGGACCGTCCACCTAGACCTAATCAAAAGGACTGATGAGATCATAACTTTCCACATGTTGAGGGAGGAATGCTGGGATGAACCACCTCCGCACGCGCCATTCTGTCCTAGGCACTTCAACACTAAATACGGTCAGTACGTGCGTTACGTGTTCGGATCAGGCAAGCCTAATCCTGACAACCCGTTCTTCCATTTACCCGCACTGCTTTACGCTGTGTTCTATGGTGGAGACCGCCTGAAGGTGGGAACCACCATAATAATTAAGGGGTTAAGGAGGTTTCTGGAGCAACCGGTGTACTTAGTTGCGTTACTCAAGCTATGCCGTAACATAGAGGAGGCTAGGGAATTAGAGGTATGGTTCTCAAAGTCCTCAAGATTATTCAGTCAGGCGCCCAGCATGAAGCTCAGGATAGGTGA
>JALVVU010000013.1 GCA_027023255.1 Desulfurococcales archaeon | reverse complement strand
GGAGAAAGTACTCAATATAGGCTCTAAGAAGGTCTTCGTGCTATTTAACAACGTCTACATGCGTGACGACGCACTCAGATTCAAGGAATTAATTAAATCGTGAGGTACTTACTTGCCGCGAGTTCAAGCAGCCTCCGTAGAACAGCATCAACTCCCGTACCCTGAAGCGCACTGATTAAGTATATCTCGCCATCAAATACTTTCCTTATCTCTTTCACAACGTACTCCAGCCTGTTGTCATTGACCTCATCTATCTTGTTCACAGCTACTATCATACCTTTGCCTCTGAAGATGCTTCTTACCATGCGTAGCAGTCCCAACTGTTCCTCTAAGGAATAGTAGCTTGATGGCCTGGGGTCTATGAGGAATAATAGCACGTCCCCAAGAAACCTCACCGCACTCACAGCCTTACGCTCTATCTCGTTTAGCTCGTCAAGAGGTCTGTCAAGGATTCCGGGCGTGTCTATTATCTGAACCCTCACGTGGTCTAAGAATACGTGGCCCAATATCACATCCTTCGTCGTGAATGGGAAGGGAGAAACCTCGGGTTCAGCTGTGGAGACCCTGCGAACAAAGGTTGACTTACCTACCTGAGGCATTCCTGCAACAACGATTATTGGTTCGTTGAAGTTGAAGCACGGTAGCTTACGGAGTTCAGCTACGGCCGCCCTAAGTAGGTCTATGTCCTTCCTTATCCTCCTCACGAGGGATAGTGTTCGTCCAACGAATTCCCTAGCAACGTCATTTGCTTCCCTAGCAGACACTGTTGACTTTATTTTAAGCCTGTACTCCTTCCACAGTTTCCTGAGTACCCTGCGGTATCCCCTGAATTTCCTGAGAATGTCCGCGTAATCCGCTATGCCAGCGAGCTTCAATATTTCTGCGTAGAACGCGTTTAATCCCTCTGGCTTCGGCAATTTCTCTACTTTAGCAAAGACTGCCGAGTCCACGTAACCATATACCCTATCAACCTTGATCAGGTGCTTAACCATGCCTTTCTTCTTGACACCTTTCGCTAGGGGCACCGGCTTACGGAATATCTCGAGGACACGTCGACGCACATCTGCGTAAGGAACTGGTGAAGCACCCTTCACTTCCTCGCTGATGCAGACTTCCTCACCCATACCGGCTCACCATCTCTCCTTATCTCCACGATCCTGTGGATAGGTATTGTAGTTTCACCGATTATTAGCCTGTCCTTAAGCACCTTAACGCTCTCCGAGAGCTGTACCTCACGTAAGCCTCCAGGCTGTAGCCTATCAATAACAATTACTGAGTACCTGCGTAAGTTAGCCTTATCCACCCACACTATCTTATTCAGCATGCCGGCTATGGTGTTATCCTTCACCCTCTTAACCTCTAGGAATCTAAACGACGTCGGCGGAAGTAAACCTTAACCTTAAAATTCGACACACCCCATTGATAGTAGGTGCGGGACGTGTCCTACGAGAAACTGGGAACGGGTGCAACCGCTGTAGGCTTAAGAACCAAGGACTCCGTAATCCTAGCCGCTGAGCGCCGGATAGCGTATGGAGGCTTCGTAATGAGTAAGGCAGGACGCAAGGTATTCCTCATAAAAGACAGGTACGGCCTAGCATTTGCAGGTCTCTTCGCGGACATCCAGACACTTAAGCGGATAATGAGCCTTCAAATTCATGACTACGAGATAGAGAACTCACGTAGGATGAGTGTGAAGTCAGCTGTTAGGCTACTCTCCGTGATTATGTACCAGTACAAGTTTATGCCTTTCCTATCTGAAGTGATTTTCGGCGGCATAGACGAGGAAGGACCTCATCTATACGTAATGGATTCACTGGGTTCCGTCATCGAGGACGATTACGCCGCAATAGGTACTGGGGCTCCCATAGCCATAGGCATTATCGAAAGCAAGTACCGTAAGGACCTAAGTCCTGAGGAAGCGAAGGAACTCGCCCTAAACGCCATTAAGGCCGCAATTAGCAGGGACGCGACTTCCGGTGACGGCATTGACGTAGTAGTGATTACGCCGAGTAAGTCCTGGAGCGAAAGCATTACCTTAAGGTAAGTAAAAGGTAAGTAATCTGAAGGGCAAGAAGCTGAAATCCATGTTCAGCGCTAGGAAAGCCTTCAAACTCCAAAGGCTTCTTGCAGAGAAGGTGTCTTGGGAAGGCAGGGTAAGTAAGCTTGAGTTCGTTGTTGGCCTAGACCTGGCATACGTGGGTAATAAGGGCGTCGCAGTCGCCGCACTCACACGCATGCCTGACTTAAGACTCATTCGTTACTCGGTAGTGATTGGTGAAGTACCTATACCTTACGTACCGGGGCTCCTTGCCTTTAGGGAGGCACCGTTAATGTTTAAGGCTTACGAGAAGCTCGGCGTTCAAGCAGACCTCATAGTGGTAGACGGACACGGCGTTACCCACCCCAGGGGACTAGGTATTGCCTCACACATAGGTGTCGTGCTGGACACACCCAGCATAGGGGCTGCGAAGAAGGTACTTACTGGGGAGGTGAGGGAGGTTAATGGAAAGGAATACCTATTCATTAATGGAAGACCTGGAGCGATAGTTGTTAGGCCGAGGAAGAACAAAGCAATATACTTAAGCATAGGTCACAAGGTCGGGTTAGGGGAAATTGAAAGGCTTAGCAAGATACTTTTTAAGGGACACTCACTACCTGAACCGACATACGTCGCCGACAAAGTGACTAAGGAGGTGAGGAGAAAACTTGTCAAGAATCGTTGAGGGCAAGGTGGTGTCAGGCCTTGGTGAGGGAGCTAAGTACGTGACCATGCCCGTATACAATATCCTTCTCACAGAGCTCCTGGACGACACGCCCTACCCAGGAACCCTCAACATAGACATTCAAGAGAGTTACGAGGAACTCCTCAGCGAGTGCCCGCCCCTACAGATAAAAAGTGTCGTAATGAACGGTCATGAGTACGGTGGATTCTATTACTGGTTCGGAAATATTATTGAGCCCAACATACACGTCCTAGTGATAAGACCTTTCCTAACTAAGCACCCAGAGAATGTGCTGGAGATAGTGGCTGAGAGGAACCTAAGGAAGGAGCTGGGTTTAAGTGATGGTAGTGTTATTAAGGTTAAGCTAATATGTGCTGAAGTGTGAACGGAATGAAATTTACTTGTTACAGGTGCATTCACTGCTGTTTCTTTGCCGGGTCTCCTGACTACCCCATACTTACCGAGGGCGATTATCGTCGGTTGAAGAAGATAGCAGCGCAAAGGGGGATTAACTTAAAGTTCCGTAGAATTAAAGAAGGGCTCTATCAGTGGGTAATAGAGGGGTTCTGTCCCTTCTATGATGCGAAGAAAAGAGGTTGTAGTATTTACAACTACAGACCGTCATCGTGCCGCATGTTTCCATTACTACTGAATCCCAGCACAGGTGAAGTAAGTGTGTCGCTACTCTGCGACTGGGTTATGGAGAACTTTAGTAAGTTAAGGAAGGCGAGTAACCCAGCTGAGGTATTTCCTGAGGAGTTCAAAGCTGTGATAAGTGTGTTTAAGTACATTAAGGAAAACCAAACACAATAGTTTAGGTGAATGCTCGGTGAGTGGGGAAACTGCTAAAGGGTTGAAAGGTTATGTGAAGACCACAATATTCTTCACCACCTTCGATGAGAATGTAGCGAAGGATATTATGGATAAAATCGCTAAGGAATTTAAGGTTCTCGAAAATAAACGAAGTCGCGTACTTAAGGAAGTCTATTACATAGCGGTGGAGGGTGACGCGCGCTCTGTTGAGGATCTCCTGAGGGGCAAGGTCAATTGGTATAAGGTCGATGTGCTGGAATTCAAGTAGGTTTCTCGCTAATCCTATACATTACGTACTCGCTAATCACGTAAAGTAATGTGATGATGACTGTTAAACACACTACTTCCTGAGAGGGATGCATACTTAACACAGCAGTAATCACGGCTCCCAGCACCAGTGCTAACCTCACTGCCGTGCGCATGGCTTACACCAGCTTAAGCTTTAGCCCACCGCCAAGAACCCGTGCTAATGCGGCCGACATTGCTAGGAGTATTGCTAAGTATACCCCTGGCAAAAATACGAGGGCGTAAAGGAAGGATATGCAGAGAGTTAATATCCCTGTGATTATGTCGAATACCGAACTCAGGTACGTTATTCGTTTCTCATTTACGCTGGGCCTAGGATAAAAGGATGGGGTGTACTCAACCGTTATGTTGTGTTCGCCTGATGGGGTGGGGAACGTACAGTCTTTCATTAATATTCCTGCCCAAGATCTCTCTGTGAAATTACAGGTTAAGGTACTCCCGTCGAGCATTATTGCTGATACGTTCGCACCTTTTACAATGGTTAGGTAGGTCGTGAAGCCGGTATCCGTGTAGAGGTCCACAGAGATCCTTCCGGGGGTTACGTTATAATACATAATCTCGGTTCCCCATGGTATTAGCAAGGCCGCCCCGGAAGAATATATCAGGCTCTTAAGCACAAGCTTAACATTATTGTCTCCGTGCTTAATCACGCTTGGACTCGGCGTTATTATGTATCCCATGAACAACGCCCTTACACTGAGTTTGAAGTTATCGGGTAACGCATCCAGGCCATCTCCTATGACCGCACGTCCTGCTTCATCACCTATGATTACCCCTACAGGTTTTCCGAGAGAATTCTCGCTATAGAAATTAAGTACGGGGTAAGGCACCGGGTTCCCTAACGTGTCAACAACCTGTATCCTAATGGTTTCGGAGTTCCACTTAAACCCGCTAGCAACAGTTACGTTTTCGAAGGACGACACGAAGGCAGGCAGTAATGGCATGCCAACATACATAACGAGAGATACCGCTATGAAGAAAGCCCCAACACCTTTCCCGATACGGAAGGGAAGCGAATATAGCAGTATTCCTATACTCGTCAGCTTGTCCCTGTATATGTAAATGAAGGACGAAAGAAGGTACAGCCCGCGAAGCGCGGAGAACGAGGTGGCTAGGAACGATGCCGCCATCTTTAATGGTGATGAAAGGTACGAGTACTCTGTTGACTTAACGAAGGAAGCAGCGTATGTTAGGCCGGCGAAAACACCGCCTAGTGCTGCTGTTCGAGCGCTTAACCATGCATAGAAGGAAGGCCAGTCCGCGCCTACAACTCTTAGCAATTCGTTGCCGAGGTATAGTATCAGTGTGGCTGAGGACGCTAGAATCACTGCAGCTATGGCGTCAGCTATTAATCTAGGTCCCCACCGCTTGACTGACCTGAGCGGTATTGGTAATGCGAGTATTAGCACGCCGATCACGTATGTTAGCATAGCTATGTCCATAGCTAGTAACAGTATTTCCAAGGGTACCCACCGCTCAGGGCTTTGGCGGAGGGGGTAACGGCTGGTAGAGGTTTGACGTTAGGTACGAGATTAGTGCGAATATTGAGGAACCCACCGCCATCCAGAAAGCCGCCATTACGGCGTCCTCTACCAGCGATTGCCCAGCCTTCTTCACCCTATGTATGGGTACGGGCGAGCCTCGAACGGCCCACCCTATGACCCAGGACACTAGGAACAGTGCCCACGCGATAGCCATTATCTGCACCGTTAAGTTCCTAACGAACGTCACTATATCCAAAGTCCACCACCCGCAAAATTAGGAGGCTTAAAAAATGTGCTTGAACACAATGGTTAGGTGATTACCCTGTGAGACCTTGGGGAGTGACGCTGACGCTTTATTGGTGCCCTAACTGCAACGTCCCGCTGAGGCAGAGGATATGTAGCCGATGCGGGGGTGAGGGATTTAAGGTCAACGTATCGGAGCCCGGAGACGCGAGACCAGCGTTCGCAAGTGACCTATCACTAATTAGGGAAGCCATGCTGTATGAGTTCGGGAGTGATGCCCTCTATAGGGAACTCATAGTTGATGGCGCAGTGTACCTGAATAAGACACCACATTATGATGATATGAAGGAGGTTATTTCGGGAGGCACGATAGTTGGCAGACTGTACTTTGATCCCTCAACGTATGCTTGGCGTTGGCGACTTAATAGGGTAAGCGCACCAATAGCCCTGGACTTAGGGCTGATACGTGCATTTAAGGTGGGGAAGGCAAAGCCGCTAATGGACTTAGGACCTGGAGACAGGGAAGGGGATCAAGCGGTAGTGATCGATAATTCAGGTGAGCCTGTAGCACTGGCTGTCGTTAGGCGCGGGCGTTACAGAGTTCAGACAATATTCAAGGAGCGGGTGGGAGAGATAATAAGGAAGTCTTCATCCTTCAATCTTTTTGAGAAATGCAATGACCTCTGGGTGAGGAGTAGATTATCGAAAGCTATTAAGAACTTAGTGATGATGGCGGAGAAAACGGGTCTCCCGCCAGTGGTTTCCTACTCAGGAGGTAAGGACTCAATCACTGCGCTCTCCCTAACCATGGAAGCAGGGCTGGAACCGGTAATCCTGTTTAACGATACCGGACTCGAACTCCCACCGACACTCAAGAACGTTGATGACGTGGTCCGTAAGTTTGGCCTTAAGCTACTCACCGCATCAGCCGGCAACAAGTTCTGGGACTCAGTGAACATCTTTGGCCCGCCCGCCAAGGACTATCGCTGGTGTTGCAAAGTAGTTAAGATGGCCCCTATCGCCCGAATCTACAAGAAGTACTTCCCTAACGGACTATTAGCGATAATAGGTCAGCGGGCCTTCGAGTCAGTCGATAGGTCCAGGTCGGGCGCAGTATGGCGTAATCGATGGCTCCCGGCCGCACTCAACATATCACCGCTGCAGGAATGGGATCAGCTGACAGTATGGTTTTACATATTACGGAGGAGGCTCCCGGTAAACGAACTCTACTTTAGAGGATTCGATAGGCTTGGGTGCTTCATGTGTCCGGCAGGTAACATTGCTGAGTATTACATGGTTAAGAGAAATTACCCAGAGTGCTGGCGGAGATGGGAGCACGTGCTAATTGAGTGGAAAGAGAGGCTCAACGAGAGCGACCTCTGGATAAGGTATCACTTATGGCGGTGGTTAAACCCTCTGTCTCAGGGAAGGAGAAGGCTAGAGTCTTGGTTAGGGATAAAGAAACCCAGCGACTGGCGATTACTCTACGAAAAGGTTAGCGGACTCTCACTGACTCCTGTCTCCCTAAGCGAGGATCACTATAGGATAAGGGTAATTAACGGGCAACTAAGCCTAGATAGCATACGTGAGCAATGGAGCATCGTAGCTGACACGCCGCCCGAGAAAGTATGTAGCAATGACTCTAACTATGACTGTGTCCTTACACTTAGGAAGTCAGGCAATACCATCATAGTACGCCCTAATGAGGTGGAAGTTCAGGGCCCCGATGCCAGAGAAACCGCCTTTGATGTACTTAAAATTATGGTTAGGTGGAGTAAATGTTGCTCATGCGGTAGTTGCGAAATCTGGTGCCCAACAAGCGCCATCAAAGTAAAGGGAGGACATCCCGTCGTGGATCCCAGAAGATGCATAGGTTGCAAAGCGTGCATAGAAGCATGCCCTATCGCGGAAGTATTCACTGAGAGACTTCTGATTCCTCAACTACTTAACAACCCCAAAGGCAGGCCCAGGAGAAAACACTCGTTCATATTAGAGCTTCAACGAAGTGCTAGGGGAGCCAGAAGTAGGAAGGCTAGGAAAGCTGAATTAACTCTAGAGGATCTCCCCGACTTCCTTAACTTCAGGGGCTAATGATCTGAGGTTTCAGCTAGTGGTCCTCTCTTCATCCCCATTTAGGGTCCTTTAGGACACCACTCATCATTATTAACACATGCTCACTACCATTACCTACAGGTGCATCGAGGCTATAATACTGACCTCAACGGTGGTATTCTCTCGATTAATCAGCTGTCTGGGATTAGTACTAGCAGGAAAGCGTAACGACACACATTACCACGTCCCGTAATTCCCTTGAATCAACCCCTTTATTGGTCTCTACAACGACGCAGAACCTCTGCTCCTCAGCATCCTTCTTGAGGAATACCACACTATTGATTAAACTTACTTTTGACTTGTCTTTCCGACACTGCTCAGGCAACGCACTATACCTCATTACTGTTAATGTTTCTGGCGCGTCGCATGTGGAATTAATCATGAAGTCTAAGCAGAAATGAACTGCATCCTCAAAGCTATAGCGACGCTTAATCTCATAGTTATCCGAAGCAATTACGAATACTAAAGACATCTTCGGCCACCATACCTGCTTACCACTACTCACCATAGTGATCACATGACATCGCTTATAAAAATGGGTAACTTCCCCGGATTTTTATTTCGCTTTAAAGTAAAACTATGTTCTCGATCTGCCTCCATCCACAATCATTCATCATTCTAAGTAGGGTCGTAGCGCATTCATAGCTACGTTGTAGTCCTTCTCTTCATCTAACTTTCCTTGACTGGTTAAGTTAGGTTGCGTAAGTACCTTTATCACCGTGCCGTCCTCAAGCTCGGCAAGCAGTTGAGGAAGCCACGTTAATCCTAATTCGTCTGTCTCACCATGCTCGGTTAGGTAAACGTAATCCTCCTCCCTAACCTCTAACTCAAGCTTTAGTTCCTTGGATAGTCTCTCAGCCAGCTTGCTGAAGTGTTTACTGAGTGGGTGCGATTTACTCGTTACCAGTACTAGTTTCTTTACCTTAGCCATGCCTGTTCACACGGGGATAAGTAGTGCGTAGGGGGTAAATAGGTTATTTGTTCAGGTTTTCAGCCGGCAGCTGACATCATTCAATGCAGTCAGTTCCCGGATTCCTCAACATCCCTGTTTATAGAGTCATTAAGGTATTTTAAATTCTGATTCAATGGGAGTTTAGGTAATCTTCCGTCCCATGGCTAAAAAGAAAAGTAATTACGTCTCCCTTCCCAGAGGAATATAATCAGCGAGAGTAGGAGGCACGGTGGGTATCCATGCTGACTCGTTTAAGAGAATCCGTAAGGCCGTTAGCTGAGGCCTTGGGGAGAAGCCTAAGCAAGATCGGGATATCGCCTAATGCGTTAACTGTTGCGGGGTTAGTGTTCTCCATACTTACTCCAGTAGCTGCGATTTTATTTAATCCGTGGTCCTCCTTAGCTCTAATGATTCTTTCCGCCGCCTTCGATTTCCTAGACGGGGCCGTAGCGAAGGCGACAGGAAACATTAGCAAAAAGGGAGCGTTCCTGGATTCCTTCAGCGACCGCGTAGCTGACGCTGCATACATATTGACGCTTAAGCTCCTAGGCATAGATTGGGTTCCAGCATTCCTCTTCGTGATTACGGCTTTCCTCATAAGCTACGCTAGAGCTAGAGGTGAGGCATTAGGACTGAAGATGGAGGGTGTAGGCCTCATGGAAAGGGGTGACCGCATAATAGCTATCGGTGCCGCGCTAATCCTGCTATGCATGGGTTACGTTAGAATAGCGACAATCATTGTCTGGGTCTCCATAGCTTTGTGCATAATAACCATTATACATAGGGTTGCGTATATAGTATCGGGAACTGAGCAATGAGAGCGTCCCGCTCGGCATGGTTATTCACGCTAGGTAACGAGGTTGTTCAAGGGAGGGTAGTTAATACTAACGCATCATACCTTGGCAGGAGATTAACGCTGTTGGGCTTCGACGTGCGGGGGAACGTATCGCTTGTTGATGACGTATCGCTTGTTACGGAGTTCCTTAAGTACGTAATGAGTAGGAAACCAACCTTAATCGTAACGACTGGTGGCTTAGGACCTACGTACGACGATCGCACGTTAGAGGCTGTAGCGAAGGCTGCAGGACTGAATCTTGTACTGAATGAGGAGGCCCTGATGATGGTGCGGGAAAAGTACTCCGAGAAAGGACTTGAGCTAACGGAGGATAGGGTTAAGATGGCTTACCTTCCTGAAGGCGGTATTCCGATACCGAATAACGTGGGTACGGCACCTGGATGCTGGCTTGAGGTTAGTGGAACTATAATAGTGTCTTTGCCGGGGGTTCCCCGAGAGTTAGAGGCAATGTGGGAAAACTGGGTCGAGCCCAGGCTCCGCAAGCTATTTCCGGAAATTCATATTGTAGAGCGTATGTTTAGGGTCATTGGTATTCCTGAATCGTCCGTTGCACCGATAGTTAAGAAGATATTGAAGGCTTACAGCAATGTATACATAAAGACCCACCCTAAGGGTCATGAGATAAGGGCACCTGTGCTAGACGTTTATGTGATGGGTGCTTCTGAAAACTTCGAGGAAGCTAAGCGAACAGTTGATGAAGTTGTGGAAAGACTGATTAACGAGTTAAAAATCCTTGGAGGACGTATCGAGGGGATCAACGCGTGACGAAGCTAAATAACCCTCTACCACCAGCTATTTCCTCCCAAGGTATGTTGAACGGCAGAAGAAGTTGTTGAAGTACTGACTTCGTTGCCTCAATGTATTCATCCACGTCAACGTCGTCTAGCTTAGCCAGTTGTATTGCCTTCACCTTATCCTTCGTTCTGGTCTTAACGTACAGTACTATATCGCCCTTACCCACCATTAGACCATACCTACTCAGCTGTATGGCTGCCTTAACGTGAATCGGTGTTGTTTTTGTGTATGCCTCTATGGGTTTATTGAGGGTTGTCTTGAACGCTACCTCATCGAGGGTGAAGTCCCTGCTCTTTAACCTGTTGTAGAGCTCTTGAACAGTGCTCTTAAGTTCCTGCTTGACCCTATCCAGCGCTACTGGGTCAGGCTCTATATTACTTATCAGTTGAACTACCTTCACGAACGTATCTTGGAGTAGCCTAGGGACGTTCTTTTTCTTCCCAACCATCCCCTTAACGTCGACCTTGCCATTAGTTCGTACGCCAATATAGTTCTTCTTTAGTGCGAATGCTACGTACTTGTATTCCTTATCCACTTCTAGGTCAAGCCTGAATTGCTTGTCAACCCACTCTATGAGTTCTTGTAGCTTATCCTGACTTGGGCTCCAAAGGAATAATGAGTCAGTGTCACCGTAGAGCACCTTCAAACCAAGTTCCCTAGCCTTGCGTAGCGTTGAGGTTATGACGTACCTGCCCAGCGCCGTTACCGACTCCGCTAAGGAGGGCGTGTAGAACGGGAATTTCTCGTGACCGAAGACACCGTAGCTGGCATTGATGTACACCTTCATAGCGGCTTGAACAACGTTATACCATCCTCTAAGTCCTTCCGGCACCTCCTCACTCTTAGCCAATTTCTTGTAGACGCCGACCCTGAAGTCTCGGAGCAGCCCAACTATTTCGGATGTTATGCCGTGCCTGCTAATACATACCGTATGCAACACGTTACCCTTTTCATCCCGTATTTCCTTCAGACCTCCCTCCGGACACCAGCCTTCCGGAGGGTCTATTGTCTCATAACTGAGGTTCCATACCTTAATTATGCTGGGATATAGAGAAGCGAAGTCCAAGACCGTAACATTGAAGTAAACTCCGGGAATGGGGTCTATCACTATTGCGCCGGCGTAGCGCTTCCCGCCTATCTTGGCTGCTGTCTTCACGTTTCCTTTGAGGCTCAATAACTCGTCCTCATTCGGTATTAAGTATCCTCTCCGCCTGTGTTCCCAGTACATTAGGTTCTTTACCCATGCTGAAACCTTGCGTCGTGTTACGTCCTCTAAACTCATCTTCGCTAAACGCATTATCAGTATCATTAACTTCCACACCAGTTCGTCGTTAAATGTCGTAAGTCTCAGCGTTAGCTCCGCGTCCTTGGCGTTGTATTCTATCAGCTTCGAAAGCATGAGGTCGCTTATGCTTTCCTCTATCACTACCTTAGCTTCCCCTAGGAGAGCGCTAGCTATTGCGTCAAGAGTCTTGTCCTTGTATGCGGATCCGAACGCGTAGTTCTGGATGGCTTCTATGCTGAAGAATCTGTAGAGGTCTATGTGGAATCCGTGGCGTATTGAAATGAAGTCCCTGACGCTGACTATGGGTATGGTGTCTGGGTCTATCCCAAGCATCACTGCACGGTTGAAGAGGTAGGGAAGGTCGAAGCCATCACCGTTGAATGATATGAGTAATGGGTATTCATTAATTATCCTGAAAGCTTCAATGAGTAAGGCACGTTCACTGTCGAAGAGTTCTACTTCAAAGTCCTGCGGTATGTCTTCATACCTACCCCACCGAATATCTTCTCGGGCCAGAACCAATACCTTACGTAACCCATCACTACCGGCTAGTGCGATGCTTATTACGGGATAGGGCGTCTTTTCCGGGTCCGGAACCCTCCCCCTGAAGGGGGTGTAGACCTCAATGTCTACTGCTAGGCGCCTTATCTTAGGAGGCTTGGATTCGAAGAGGGGAGCTAACCTCATAGCGAAGTCCATGGATGCTGGGTTATCACTTATCGCGGCTTTGTATAGCTTCAATACGTTTTCAGGCACTTTCTGCGCTATTTGGATGGGGCGCCCATTCTCAACATTGTACTTCATACCCGGTATCAAGCCATTATCGAAGAGGTAGTTATCATGATACTTTATCTTCGCTTCCCAAGCTCTCCCTACGACTTTCCTTAACCTAGGTACGGCCTGGGGATCCTTAACAACGATCTTAGTCATAGTGACTTCCTTACCGCGGAGGAGATCATACCTCCTTATCGATTCAACCCTCGCGAATGAGCTATCCTCAACGACACGTCTGTTTGAATTCACTTCATCGACTGTGAGGTCCGTTATGAAGTACGGTAGGTGACCTGTCCTATCATACCACACGTAAACCATGTCATCGGCTTCACTATAGAATTTCAGGTATACCTTAGCGGCCTTCCCGTCGTAGTAGGAACCCAGTAAGTAAGCTGAACCAAGCTTGCTCACAATCTTCCATTTCCTAGAAACAAGCAAGTACTCACGAACAGCGCTGCTCCTCTTGACTATGCGGAACCTCACGCCGTTAACCTCGGTCTGGAGCGTGCTGGCTTTCCTCACGTAATCAAAGAGCGTTTTATGCCTTCGATTACGTACTGCTCTATCCCTCTGCCTTAGTAATCCTATGCTTTGCCCTATACCTCCTCCCCCTAACATCTATATTCGGGGTAATACCCTTAAAACACGACTATCATTACGTTCTTCAATCCGCAACAACTACTCAGCCAAGGCTGATCTCTTCATCCGTACTAGTCAGTACCGCCTGGGCTCATCACTTTCCCAGCAGGAAGATATACCTCAATCAAGTTAAAGAATCTCCCTGAAACTAGGAAATCCGGGAACAATTATGGGAGATGCGGAGGAGAAGGGTAAGTACGCCGTAGTACTCATTACAGCACCACCCAGTAGTGCGGACGACATTGCTAGGAAGCTAGTTGAGCGCAAACTAGTTGCGTGCGTCAACATAGTCAGGAACATAAAGTCACTGTACTGGTGGGAAGGTAAGGTAGTTGAGGACGATGAAGCGTTACTCATATGTAAAACGAGGCAAGACTTACTCCAAGAGCTGATGGATTATGTCAAGGAAATACATCCATACAGCGTACCCGAGATCCTAGCATTGAGTGTCTCATTAGGTAATCCAGAATACCTTGAGTGGGTTAAGGAGAGCACTAAGGAACCGGGGAAATAAAGAGAATTAGGGATTAAGTGTTCTCTCCCACTTCCTCTATAGGTAATTTTAGCTTCAACGCGGCAAGGGTTAACACTAACCCCATGAGCGATAGGAACGACGTCAGCAACCACATACTCGTGGATAATGAGGCCACTAGTATCGACGCTACAGGGCCTATCATTGCTGCAGAGTTTGATATCAGTCCTAAGGCGTAGCCTGCCCTAGTTACTTCCTCTCTAGGGTAGGCTGTCGAGGGTATTGACCAGAACGTCGGTGCTGTACCTTGAATTACCGCTAGTATGAAAAGGGAGGCAAGCAACGCTACTGCGTTACCGGACATGCTCGCCGCATACGCGCTAAGAGCCCCTATTAATGCGAATATAAAGCATGCCGCCTGTACATAGGCAAATGACTTGAAGAGTTGACGTGGGTTTCCGCTTCCTCTCCTAGACACTAGGTATGCTACGGCACCTATGGTTATTGACCAGAATATGTATGAGGCTTCAAGAGTCTCGGACGAGATTCTAGCTAGCTCCGCGCCGAAGGATGCCGTAACTATGAAGGCTATGAGTGGGGCTAACGTGAATATTATCCATATTGAGGGAAAGAACGTGAAGCCCCACACTATGGTAAATGGCTTCCTCCAAACGCTTTCCTTAGACACGCTACTTACCTCGGCTTCGTGTGCGTGCCTAGGCAACGTTTCCGGTGAGGTCAAACCTATCCATATTAGAGCGGCAATCAGCATTGCTAGGCCGAAGACCATGTAGGCTGTTCTCCACCCATACGCCACAGCCAGTTGCCAGCCAACGTTGCTCCCTATGAAACCCCCTATGAATATCCCGGACAGAATTATGCCGAGCGCTAGGGGCCTAGCATGCGAGAATAGGGTGCCTACCTGAGAGGAGAATATGGGTACCGCCATCATCACTAAGCCTTGCAGGAAACGTAACGCTATAACCGCTACTGGAGAACCGGAAATCGGTATTAGGAATTGAGGAATTGCCGCTAGAATAGCCGCCGCCAGCACGGTTGCTTTAGGGTGCTCCTCCACATACCTCGAGTGCCCTATGAAGAATGCCGCGAAGATCCCTATCGAGTAGGCGGCCGCAGCCCACTGAAGCTGGGTCGGGGTCATGCCGTACTCGCTTGCGAAGAAGTCCTTTAAGGTGCTGAACAGCGTTAATGCACTGAAGTTAACGCCCATGAAGAGTAGATCCAGCCCCACGGTCCTGACACTTACCCCCCTACCCACACGAGATCCCGCAAAGCTTTACCTGACGCTACATAAAAGCGTTTTCACGTAGGTAAGTCCTCAGTCTCACGGACAAGGCGAGCAAATATTATGTAACCCGTATGCGTAACCGAAATGGTCTGCGGTCTCAACGCTTCAGGCACGGGCTGGTACTCCCTAAGCATGTTCTCGTACACCCTCACATCCACATACGGCCCTTTCTTCAGCCATGCCAGAGTCTTTATCACTTGATTAACTGAAGGCACGAACACCAGCACGGATGAGGATGGCTTAAGGGAACCAGGTAGTAACTTCAACACTTCCCAAGGATCCGGTAAGTCCAGAAACGCCGCGTCAAGACCCTCCTCATCAATACCTTGCTTAATATCCCTTACCTTCACAGTAACCCTCTCAGCTAATCCCATCATGCTAAGATTCCTTAATGCGACCCTAGCGAACTCCTCGCGAATTTCATACGCGTAAACATGTCCTGCATCACCTACAACATGGGCAAGTATGGCTGTCAGGAAACCCGTACCGATACCTGACTCTAGCACGCGACTACCGTACCCTATGCCGGAGAGCGTCACCATGAGTGAAGAGTCCTTAGGATAGATTACCTGTGTGACCCTCCTGAACCCCCTCATGGTGAAGTCCACGGGCGTCGGCTTTAAGAGGTAGGCCTTAGCTCCTGTCGATAGTCTTACCTTACTACCCCATTCCTTCCCTATTACGTCATCAACACGTAAGATGCCTTTGTCTGTCCCTATAGTATCTCCCTTCCTTACTTTGAATATCTTCGAGCGCCTCTCATCCACATAGAGCAGTACGTAATCACCTTCCCGAATGGCTCGGTTCTGGTGCCTCTCTTCACCGGTCAGAAATACCAGCCCTCCTCATAGCCACTATTACCTTACCTTTAAATCGTTAAATAATTACGGTGATAGCGAGGAAGTAAAGAATGAGGACCGCGTCATGGAGTTAAGGAAATATGCTTCACCCCATGCACATATTCTGTCTTCGGTCGATAGAACGCCTCACTTTCCGGCATCCACAACTCCCGCCGTAGAAGGTCCCTAATCGCCGTCCTTATGACCTCAGACCTACTTGAATATCTCCCATGCCTAACCAGCTCATCTATACCCTCAAGATATAGTTCAGGTATCTTCACAGTAACCAGCCTCACAGTTACACACCGTACATTCACTCGGGACGCATAAGCTTAAAAGAACGGAGACGCGTGACCAATAAACCTTAATAGCTTCACCATAACCCAAGCCTTGGTGAAGGAAGTGGGTGGTGGCAAACCCAAGAAACCCATATCAGCAAGAGACAAAAGGAGAAAGGCAGCACCCCAACCAGCCAAGAAGAAGAAAGAGGAACGCTACATAGCCTACCATGATTTGAGCGAATCATTAACTCGGAGAGCAAGCAAAGCCGTGGAAAGCATGGATCTAATCACGCCTTACACGCTCGCAACCACGTTAAACATCAAGTTATCCCTCGCTAGGCGTGTCCTAAGGTTGCTGGCGGAGAACGGCGTTGTTAAGGTGATCGACAAGAGTAGGGCCTTAATAATAGCTGTTCCAGCCTCCAAGGCCAGTAAGGCTTAGAGGCTGGGTTTCAGCAGTTATTTTTACTCTACACAACAATAAGGATAACTGGGGGTAGTACGCAGGATAAGGAAACTTTATGGAGCACTATCGTAGAATCCATACGGAATTGTAGTAAATGCGTACTGCACAAGTCACGCACTAAGCCAGTACCTGGTGAGGGAGACTTAGACGCCGACGTATTATTCATAGGCGAGGCACCAGGACGGCAGGAAGACTTAAGCGGCCGCCCCTTTGTAGGGCAGGCTGGCAAGCTCTTGGAAGCGCTTCTGAAAAGCATAGGTCTCAAGCGCGAAGAGGTATTCATCACTAACGTAGTTAAGTGTAGGCCCCCCAATAACCGTGACCCTAAGGAAGAGGAAGTTAAGGCGTGCTCCGTTCATACCCAAGCAATAATAGAGCTAGTCAAACCTAAGATAATCGTCACCCTCGGTAATCACTCAGGCAGGTACGTGTTCTCAATGTTAGGGGGCCGCGAATGGCGGGGCGTATCACGAATGCGAGGAAGGATCTACGAGCTTGAGTTAAAGGGCATAGGGAAGGTATTGGTTATCCCCACATACCATCCGGCAGCCGCGCTGTACAACCCGAAGGTGAAGCCGGCACTGGAGAAGGACTTTAGCCTAATAGCGGAAGCACGGAGGAACCTCACTAGGGTTGAAGGAGGCGCTGCGAAGGGCAGGCCTAGGTCATTGCTGGATTTCCTTAAGAAGTAAACAGTAATGAACCACTTAGTAGTATTATGATAATGATTAGGGGAGGTAGACCGCAGTGTCTGAGGAAGCTGGAAGAGATGAAATTATATCATACATAACTAAACGTATAGAGGAGCTACGTAGGGAACTAGCGATACTTGAAGCCCTTCTCCGCATAGTTAAGGAGGGAAGCAGTGAGGTGGGGGAGCGTAAGCATACCCGCGGAGGCCGCCCTACGTCCGTGAAGGTTATTTCAGTAGGCGGTAACGTCGTGGCAGATATTGTTGAGTCGGGTGATGGGGTAAAGATAGTGTTTACGGAGACCATCCCTTCAAGCAACCCTGTCGTTAAGTCGTTCTTGATTAAGTTGCTACAGGATAAAGAGCGGAAAGGCGAGATAAGGGCTTATGAGGTGAATGAAAGGCGAGGTTTCATAACCAGCATAGAGATCAAGGGCGTACCTAAACGCAGTTTCTACAGGGAATTGGAACTCGCACTGGAATACGTGTGGGAGGAATTACACGGAGGTAAGCACTAAACAGAAACTACACGATTTGCATTAACCCCTCAACTCAGTCCTTGAACCTCAGCGTAACACTGACCAGGCATCAGTAACCTTCTTGCCGGGTTCTCGTCATCGGCGTTAAGTACATCGTGTCCGGAGAATTAAACCTACCCCCATTCCCTAAACCGGTTTTAAGTACTCTCAAACATACCTCCTTAATGGGTGAGGAATTGAATCTAAAGATACTTGTTGAGGCTTTCAGGAAACTTGAGTTAATAACGAGCCGGACCCAAATGACCATGATTCTAGTGGATTTATTCCGTAACACGCCTCCAGACGTAATAGACAAGGTCATTTACCTGATCCAGGGTAAGCTCTGGCCCGACTGGAAGGGGCTCCCAGAGCTAGGTGTGGGTGAGAAGTTCTTAATTAAGGCAATAGCTAAGGCGACGCATTCGCGTGAAAGTGAAGTAGAGAATCTGTACAAGAGACTTGGAGACCTAGGTAAGGTCGCAGAGGAACTCAAGAGAAGGGCCGCTAGCGCAGGCGGTGTAGGGTTAGCAAAGTTCCTTGGCGTAACTCAGCCAAAGAAGGAATTAACCGTAGAGAAGGTTTACGAGACACTCACTAGGGTAGCCCTAGCCACAGGCGAGGGGAGCCGAGATGTTAAGATAAACCTCATCGCGGGCTTGATCGCCGATGCTGATCCACTTGAGGCGAGGTACTTAGTTAGGTTGATTGAGGGTAGGCTCAGACTGGGTGTAGGGGACGCGACGGTAATGGATGCCTTAGCAATAGCGTACGCCGGTAACCAAGCTCTTAGGCCAGTAATAGAGCGTGCTTATAACATAAGGGCGGATTTAGGCGGTATAGCGAAGCTACTGGCGGAAAAGGGTGTGGACGCGTTAAAGAACATTAAGCCCGAGGTCGGAATCCCAATAAGGCCCATGCTAGCTGAACGTTTGAACGACCCGCACGAGATCCTCAGCAAGGTTGGCGGCAAGGCCCTAGTTGAGTATAAGTACGATGGTGAGAGAGGACAGATCCACAAGAAGGGAGACACGGTAATCATATTCTCGAGAAGGTTAGAGAACATAACACACCAGTACCCAGACGTGGTTGAGATGGTTAAGGAGAGAGTGAAGAGCAATGAGGCAATAATCGAGGGCGAAATCGTCGCCATAGACCCTGAAACGGGCGAGATGCGGCCCTTCCAAGAGCTAATGCACAGAAAGAGAAAGCACGACATACATGAGGCGGTGCGTGAGTATCCTGTAGCTGTGTATCTCTTCGACGCCCTCTACAATGAAGGTGAGGACCTAACACTAAAACCCATACTGGAACGCAGGAAAGTGTTAGCGAACATAATTGATGAGGGCGAGCGGTTCAGGATCGCTCAACACATAGTAACCGATGACGTAGATGAGCTGGAGAAGTTCTTCCTCAAAGCAATAGAAGACGGCGCGGAGGGCGTAATGG
>JALVVU010000012.1 GCA_027023255.1 Desulfurococcales archaeon | reverse complement strand
TCACCCGGCTTAACTATGACTACGTCGCCTGGCTTGAGCTCATCAATACTTCTTGACACTATCTTCCCGTCAACTTCCACGCTAACTTTAGTGGGTATCAGCTCCCTCAATCCGACTATCTTTCTCTCAGCGTACCGCTCGGCCTGAATCTCTATTAGTTCCGATATTGAGTAAAGGAGGAGTATTAGGAAGCCGCTAATCGTTAGGTGCAGGAACCACGTGGTGAGGCCCGCAACACCCATCAGTACATCGACGGACACTCTCTTCCTACGTACTAGTAGCACTAACGCCTTAACTAGGAGTGAGGCCGATATCGCTAAGAGTACGTAGTCAAGGACGTGCGTGTGCTTGCCGAGCGCTGTGGTAACTAGCGACACGGTGCTGGCGAGGGCTATCGCTACCCAAGGTAGTGCTTCTCTAACTTCGTTGCTGAGGCCTCCTACACGTAACCTCACGTGTTTTCCCTTCCCTTTTCGTCTTGTGATATAATAAGTTTTCCTGTTAATTTACTTGAGATTTATTATATAATGTTTAATAATCCGCGAAGCACTAATTATTAACGGGTGTGGCGACATGCCTGTGGTGAGTCTTTCCCTGCCATCAACGCTTCTCGAGAGGCTGGACGAGTTCGTGAGGAGGTACGGCTATACCGGGAGGTCAGAGCTTGTTCGCGACGCTATAAGGGAGTACATATCGAGTAGATTCCCTGAGGAAGCAATGAAGGGAACCATATATGGTGTTATAATAGCGTTAACGAATCATGAGGCCAAACCATCCGTGGATCAGAGGGTAATAGATACGATACACCTGCATCAAGCACTGATTAAGTCATTCTATCATCAGTTACTGACGGGAGGATGGTGCTTGAACATAGCCATTATCGAGGGTAAGTGGACGGAGATGCAGTCCCTAATAAGGGCATTGAGGAAGATAAAGGGGGTTGATGACCTAAGGTTCATACCGCTTAGGCTAGAGAGTGCTTAGGGTGTTAGAAGGGAACAGCAAGGGCGTGATGATCCTCAGTACATTAAAATTACTGATTAATGCCTTAGTCGCGCCTGTTTAATGAATCCTGTCAAGTCAAGGGAGTGTAAAACGTCGTTAATGGACAGGGGAAGGGTTCCTTAAAGTACTATGCCCTAGGAGTAAGGTCTACTTGCCCGCGGTTCTGAGACATTCTCAGGGATTCGGAACCTCTCGTGAGGAAGCCCACCCTGAAGTAAGGGGCTTCATGCTACAAGATATTGAGGGAGAATGGGGAACGATACTTAAGGTGGTTAAGAGGTTCAAGCCTACTTGATATCGCATAACTAAGCATTTCGCTGAGTATGTGTTACTCTATATACTCCATGAAGCTATAGGGAGGCAATACATGTTGAGTTCATGAATCAAGGGCTATGAAACTCGCCCCTGAGGGATCAGGATCGCTAGATACGATTACTTCTTCCCATG
The DNA here is from genome assembly GCA_027023255.1 of Desulfurococcales archaeon. Classification (GTDB taxonomy): domain Archaea; phylum Thermoproteota; class Thermoprotei_A; order Sulfolobales; family NBVN01; genus WAOL01. Next base: position 3,373 of record JALVVU010000012.1, on the reverse strand, counting down.
GATTGCCTTGGCAATCGCTATTACCTCCTCCGCACACGCCACTAAGCTCTCAACATCCTCCTTGCTGGGACTGCTTGACTCGCCGGCCTTACTCACGATCTGTGAGCACTGCTTAATCACGGCATCCCAACTGTTCTTAACATGTTTGGAGGCCCGATACCCCTTAATGAGGCTAAGTAAGTCCACCCCCTCCTCATACGCCCTGAACGCTAACTCTATAGCGTTCCTTACGTCTCCCTCCATTAGTGAGTGCTTAGCCCTGTCAAGGAGCTTCTCAATTATTGTGAGTCTTAGTTCAGTTGCCCTCATGCTCCCCACCAATTATTATATTATACAAAAGCCCTTATATCTATACAAAACCATATGCGATGATCCCTCATAAGAATACCCGTACCTCGCAGATCCTTGCACGGATTGATCCTTAGGGTGCTCTCCAGGCACAGTTCTTCCCATCTCCCATGAACTGGCGGCTCTTCATAATATCAAATATTAGGGTAAAAATGCTAGGGTTTGGTTTTCTTTATACGGGTTGCTGGCTTTGTTTTATTCCCTTAATAGGGTTTCCTTAGCCTCCCTCTCCACAAGCGTTATTAAGTCGCCGTACTCGTTCATCCAGACCTCAAAGAAGTGTTCGTTGTCATCCCTACTTAAATGAACCGTTACGTGGGCCACCACCCGCTCGCCGAGGTCCATGACCCTACGTACTGTATGTCTCTTGAGGCCTGTGCCGAAGGCTTCTTCCAAATGCCTCCTAATTAGTGGGTGATACCTCTTCCGAAATATTTTTTCCGACAAGAACCCACCATGATATACTTAACTTTGGGGTCAATAAATTTTACAGTGATCTTAAGTGGTGTTCGCCCGCATTAACTGAGCCTCCCAACCAATTGTGGGGCTTGAGGTGGCTTCACGTCACTTAAGCTCACGTCACGTGTCGTGGTTAACGTCTCACCGTACTCGGGTCTCCCAGTGATCCTGAGTAGCGTGTTCCCCCGCGCGCTTGCCTCTGCGTTAATTGTTACTACACGGCCAAGTGAAGAATCATTTATTTAATTACAGCAATTACATTCTCTAATGAGGTGGCGGTAACGCTTAACGGTGTCGCTATCGAAGCCGTTAACCTGAGGAAGAGGTACGGTAGTGTTGAGGCGTTACGGGGCCTTAACCTTAGGGTAGGGTTCAGGGAGATCTACGGGCTAATAGGCCCTAATGGAGCAGGGAAAACAACGACGCTTAAGTGCATCGTCGGACTCCTCAAGCCCGACACCGGGTACGTTAAGGTGTGTGGCTGGGACGTGGTTAGGGAGCGTGTCAACGCGTTAAGGAACGTCGGCTACGTCCCCGAGAACCCTGTGGTGCTCCAGAACCTTACGGTCGAGGACTTCATTAAGTTCATCACCTCCTTAAGGGGGCTCACGTGGGGCGACGTTAGGGAGGACTTCGAGGAGTACCTAAGGAAATTCAGGCTCGCGGGGAAGAGGAAGGCGTTGATGAAGGAGCTCTCCCGCGGGATGACGCAGAAGGCCTTAGTCATTGCCGCACTGCTCGTCAAGCCTAAGGTGCTGGTGATGGACGAGCCGATGGCGGGCATGGATCCCGAGGCGCAGCACGTGTTCAAGGAGGAGGTCAGGAGAGTGGTTGAGGAGGGCGCCACCGCCCTCATATCCAGTCACCTCCTCGACATGGTTGAGAGGTTCTGCACTAGGGTAGGGATAATCAGTGAGGGTCACCTAATCATGGAGGGGAGCATCGAGGAGGTTAAGGAGGCGGCGGCAGGTAGTAAGAGCTTGGAGGAGGTCTTCCTTAAGGTAGTGTCGCGTGGTGAGTGAGTCTCGAGAGGCGCTCCACGCTTGGGGCTTAGGAAGCAGTTAATCGTGATGAAGTACAGCCTCAAGAACACCGCCATTAACCCGGTAATCAGGTCGAAGTCCGGCATAGCCTACATGGTGTTCATGGCGGTTGGCTTCACGGCCTTACTTGCCTCCCTCACACTAGGTTCAAGCTCAAACACCTCGGAAGGAATGCCCATGAACCACGACCTCAGGGCGTTCCTGATTGCTCATGGCTTGAGCAGGTTCATAATCGCTGACATAGCGAGCGCTGTGCTGATGGCGTTAACGGCCCTAGTCTTCATCCTCACTCCCCCTAACGTCCCGGTCAGGGAGGCTGAGTACGAGTTAGTGTTAACTCAACCGATAGAGATTAGGGACTTCATCGTGGGTAAGGCTTTAGTTAGTGTGGCCCAGCAGTTCGTATTCCTTCCATACGTCCTCTCAATGCTGGTGTTTGCCTCATTCCTTGCTCCCAACCCGGCGAAGGCCGTTCTCGCGACCCTCTCCCTCGTGCTCATCTCCGCGTACTTCGCTTTGTTTGATGCCGCCACGAAGGTCGTGGCGTTAGTACTGGCTAAGCGGGGCTTAAGGAGGGTGTTTAGGGTAGCGTTCCTAGCGTACTTAATTATCGGGTTAGCCCACACGGCATTGCTAAGGCGGCCCTCACCCATTCTGACGGCTCCGCTCAAGCCGCTTGCAGCCTCACTGATTTACTCCCTAGCGCTCTCACCAAGCATTACTGAGGTGGTCACGTGGTTAGCCCTCTCAATAATCCCCACCGCCGCGGCGCTCCTGCTAATACAGGCCCTAGCCGACGTGGTGGGTGTCGAGGACCTCAAGCCAGTAGCGCTGCCCGGCACGTCCAGGCGTGAGGGGAGGGCGAGGAGGGGAGGTAAGGGGGTTCACATGCTTAAGGGCCTTGACCTGAGCTCGCCGGGGAGAGCAGTGATGAGCGTCATGTACTACTCAGCGATCTTAAGCACTACCCACCTAGAGACCCTGGCCGTAGCGGTGGGTGTGCCTACCGCCGTATGCTTTGCTGTGAGGTACTTCATGCCAGCATGGATCACGGGAGTTGCTGGATTCGCCGTAAGTATCTTCATACCCCTAATGACCGCCATAGCGCTTACCTCCATACTCAATACCGTCATGGTAAATGACTTGATGACCTACTGGATATACCGCGTCTACCTAGCGCGCATGAAGCCTGTCGCCACAGCCCTCCTCCTAAAAATAACGACGTACACCCTAGAAGCCGTGGCGGTAATGGCTACGTCAATCACCATATTAACCCACAACCCACTCAACCTCCTCCTAATCCCCGTAACCGCCCCAGTAGCTGTGCTCACGTCCTTCGCCGCCCTAGCCCTCGTAACGTACTTCGCCTCCAAGAGGAAAGTCGTTAAGCAGGCACCCTCAGGCATGTACGTCATGGAATCCTCGATAGTGTTCATCATTGAGTTCTTCTTCATCATCACGTTAATGGGCGCATCAACCCTAACCCAAGCACTCGCAAGGATCAGCGCCACAGTACTGATTAT
>JALVVU010000011.1 GCA_027023255.1 Desulfurococcales archaeon | reverse complement strand
GAGGTGACGCATAACGTGATATCACGTAGCCAGTAGTGATTATCACCTTAACCCTGCTTGGGAAACCTGCGGTTTTTATTGCTGCTTCGGCCTTTGTTTATTGGTGCGCGTCGTGGGGCGTGTCGGCTTCTTCGTTACCCTGGGCTTCAACGAGTCCAGGGCTTTAAGGGCGGTAGCCGACGCCAAACAGTGCGGCGGTGAAGTTGTCCTCATTATTAAAAGGGATCCCGTTGAGGCTGGCAGGAAGGCCGTCAATAACGTCACCTCGTTCGCTAAACCCTTAGGCGTACCCGTGCGCATCATAGAGGTTAACTCCCAGGACTGGTGCGAGGTCATCAGGTTGGCTAGGATTATGAGAGAGTACGACGACGTCCGCGTGATTATTGGAGGTGGCTTAAGGATCCCTCAAGCCTTCACGTTGCTGGCGGCGCTCGACGTGTGGGGCAGGGTTAGTCGCCTGGAGGTGCATGACCACGACACTGGTGAGGACATCACCATACCTAAGTGGCTAGTCCCCCTCATCACCTCCCCGGAAAGGAGGGGTAAGGTAAGGGTACTGCTCGCCCTCAGCACCGACACCCCCAAGACTAAGGCGGAGCTAGCTAGGTTAACGGGGCTCTCAGAGCAGACAGTGTCGAAGTACCTCTCCTACCTCATCAAGGCGAGGCTAGCGAAGAAGGTAATCCCGAATAAGTACAAGCTAACGGAGCTCGGCCAGAAGCTGAGGGATGCTTACAAGGAGCAGAAGCATTAGTTTAATGTTGTTGGGTTTGTTGATATTGTGTCTTGTTCAGTTTAAAATTGAGTTTTATCCGTAACAGATTACCTTAGTAGGCTCTGTGTGTGAGGGAACCCTTCCCGCAAACCGCCCAAAGTTGTGCTGTGACGGATCTAACCGTATTAGGTACGTTCGACATGGTTTAGCACATGAATGTACGGCTCAGGTGAACAGTACTGAATTCAAAGCACTGGTCTTTCTATAGCGGTTAGTTACCTAAGCGGTTAAGGGTTTAACTAGTGGTTTTTTCAGCCCTATAACTTGGTAATAATAACATATATAACTCAATTATCGCGTACTTTCTAGGGTTTAGGTGTGAGGCTGACTGATGCTTTAGATAGATCTTCATGGGGTAGCAGTCACTGGAGGTTCTTTGCGGTTATCTCGCTCAACTACCTCCTCGACGGAATTATGTTCTCAATAGCCCCACTAGTTACCTACTTAATCTCACCTCAGTATTACCTAGTAATATTTCCATCAAACTTGATTGCTGAGTCCGTAGGTGCCATAGTCCTTGGGAGGTTAGCTGACCGAGTAGGTAGGAAAGCCATGTTTATGCTTTCTCTAGCGTTGGAGGTTGCTTCACTACTTCTCCTAGTGCCTCTGTACAGGAACATCCTAGCATTAACCGTGCTGACCTCAGTAATGACCTTTGGGATAGGGGGTGAGTTCGGGGCTGCCTACGCTGCTATAGCAGAGCTCTCACCCTCAAGGCATAGAGGGAAGGCGCTGATGATGGCCACGAACTTCTGGAATATAGGGTCAGCGCTAATTGCTGGGCTAGCGCTCCTCTACGTCAGCATATCTTCTAACCCAGTGACTCAGGTTAGGTACCTCCTAGTGTCGGCATTAGGCACAGCCCTCGCAGTTGGGTTGAGTAGGGTGGCATTCCCTGAGTCACCTAGGTGGTTAGTAGTTAAGGGTAGGGTAGAGGAGGCGGTGAGGCTCGTGAGGAGCTTAACAGGGTTTGAGGGGGAATTAAGTGCTGAGCTACCTGAGGAGGCTGGCGTGGGGCTTAGGGAGGCATTAAGGAAGTATAGGTTCAGGTTCCTCGTGCTGGCAGTTATAACTGTCGTGCAGTACGTTACCTACAACATAGTTGCTTACTACGCCCCCTACGCTCCCGGCTTTACCTTTGGGGTTAGTGCCGCCCCGTTGGTAGTGCTGGTGGCTAACCTGGGCGCGTCGGTAGGTGCCTTCTTCCTGCTACCCCTAATTGACAGGGCTAGGAGGTTAGTTACTCTAGCTTCATTTACAGGCGGTTTCCTCACGGCTCTAGCCTTAACAATAACCAATAGTATAGCAAGTTACGCAGGCTTCTTCACCTTCCTGTTCCTGAACCTAGTGTTCTCGGAGTGGGCATGGGCTTCATTAAGCGTGCTCCAGAGCGAGCTCTTTCCAACTGGGGTTAGGGCGTCAGTTGTTGGGATACTTACGAGCCTCACAGGCTTCTCGGGAGCCCTTACAGTGTTCCTGGAGGGGGTTCTAACGGCGTTAGGTGCTTTCATCATTATAGCCTTAATGTGGTTTGCGGGGATGTTGGCATCGCTAATGTGGTTCCTAAAGGGCGTTGAAAGCGCTGGAAAGTCCGTGGATGAGTTAGTGTGAGGTGTGCGACTCCCTCAACATGTTAGGGCATTAGCACACTTAATAGCTTCCCTAACAACCTCGGATGCGCTTCTCCCAAACACGTATATTACTGACTCGACACCGTAGCCTCCTAAATCCACCAGTGCTTTAGGGGGCTTCACCCTTCCCTTAAGCACTTCCTCTATATCGCGTAGTATCGTGTCGGGCCCTTCATGGGGACCAACGTAGGCGATATCCTCAGGGTTATCACTTAGTAAGCCTACGCATTTCTTGAAATACTTAATCACTATGGCGGCCCTAATGCTACCCCATCTCCCTCTGACCATCAGCAGTACCCTAGCAGTATGCCTGCTCCCCCCGTATATGGGGTCACCGACGGCCTTCACGTCCCTACCCACCCTAACTATACGGCCTGCAAACCCCACGACCTCACTAAGGGACTTGGCTTTCGGGGCCGCAACTACTATGTTCATGCCGACCTCCGGAACCAGCTTGTAGGCTAGCGGGTGTGTTCTTAGTAGCTCGTAGGCGCTCCTAACCTCCTCAACGTATTGATCCTCGAATTGCTTGAAGATCCTCTTACAAATGTCGCACTGAGGGGCAATGTTGGGAAACACCTCACGGTGCTTCCTGCAGAGCGTACCACTAATTAACACTTGGTTTAAGTACGAGGAAAATACTCTGAGGTAATCCTGAACCCTGCCGCGAGTGAGGATCTCCGCAAGGAGCTTGGCCGTGGCACCAGCCTCCTCCGGACTTACCCCTAATTCAGTAAGTTTCGACAGCAGCGACTTCCTTCCCTCAGACAAGTACTTACTAATCATCGGTTGCGAGATTCCCAGTAGCTTAGCGACCTTGGACTGAGTTAGACCCCTCTCAAGTAACTCTAGGGCGATCAACCCCCTCAAGCTCGGTATAATGAACCTCGTTACTAACTCGTGAGGAAGCATCAAACCCCAACCTTATTTCCCTGCCTGCAGTTTTAGAGTTAACGTCATAATATTAAATCTCAGGATAGATAGCACGTAGTGCGTATCCTACCTCTTATGTGCCGCACCGACCAGCTCGCTTACGTCCTTTACGTTGTGGTACTGAAGCCATTTCCTTAACCCCTCCAATATCTCTCTAATCACGTTATCACTATTGATTAAGGCAGTACCTATCTGTACTGCCTTAGCCCCAGCCACGATGAATTCCGCTGCTGTAACCCAGTCCGACACCCCGCCCACACCGATTATATCGGCTCCGTACTCCCTATAGACGTCGTATACCACCCTAACAGCTATTGGGTGTATGGGGGGCCCTGATAGACCCCCGTAAGTTGCTGCTAGGATAGGTCTTAAGGTATACACGTCTATGCACATCGCCTTAATTGTGTTTATCAGCACTAAGCTGTCAGCGCCTGCTTCTAGTGCTTTGCCTGCTGATTCAATTACCTTATCACTGAGACCTAACTTCACTAGTACGGGTAATGACGTAGTGGAAGTTACTGCCTCAACTACCTCCTTAACCTTCCTCGGGTCGGCCCCCAATTCGATCCCATAACCCTTAGCGTGCGGGCAACTAAGGTTAAGTTCCAGTGCATCGGCCCCAGCTCGCCACGCCTCACCAGACACCTCAACGAATTCCGATGTATTCCTTCCAGCGACGCTAATTATTATTGGCACGCCTAAGACCTTAGCTGCACGGGTTAACTCCTTTATAGCCTCCTTACCTGGATTGGTTAAGCCCACAGCATTTATTAGGCCACCCGTAGGTAGCTTAACTATCGTTGGTGGGTTAAAGCCCTCCCTAGGGTTAGATGTGATTGTTTTAGTAACAACCGCTGAAACCCCTAACTTAACTAACCTAGTGATGCTGCCCGGCGTATCACCTAACACGCCACTAGCGTTCATTACCGGGTGCCTTAAATTAAGCGTGGCCACCTTTACTTCTAGCGACATGACCTACCCCCACTAGCGATGCTTAAATGCGGGGTCATGGTAACTAATTAAATAGTCGATAACTTTCGAGGCCCTAAAAGCAGGTCCTTCCCTGCATAGCCTCAGCCCTGTCTCACCTAGTACGCAACTACCGCAGATCCCTAACCCACACTTAACCGTTGATTCGAGAACCAGTACCGGGTCAACACCCGCCTTAAAGCATAGGTCAGCAATAGTGGCTAGCATGTCGTTAGGTCCTGCAGCAACTACTTCGTTACCGTTAAGGCTCGGTAAAGCCTTGCTGATGAAGTCTACCGCCTTGCCGCAGAAACCTAGGCTGCAGTCCTCAGTATATACGATTAACTCGGTACCCGTTACTTCCTTGAAGTACGTTGGGACGGTGCCTACGTCCTCACCTCTCCTCGTGCCCCACGCTACCGCGGTAAGTAGGCCTAATTTACTCAGCTTCTTAGCTAGCATAATTAACGGTGCGAGCCCGGTTCCCCCAGCAACTAGCACGTAGTTCGACCCGGTATTAACGGTTAG
>JALVVU010000010.1 GCA_027023255.1 Desulfurococcales archaeon | reverse complement strand
CGGCGCTCTTCCTAGACCTGCTTGTCCCTTGGAACGTGATCAGCAACGCGTTAGGCGCGCCTCTCGGGCTCGCCGTGAGGGCGCTGGCCTTCACCCTAGCCCTGACCCTGGTTTCCTTGGTGAGCGCCGTCATTGAGGCGCTGTACGGGAGGTGCAGGCCGGGCCACGCGATATCGATTGTGAAGAAGGCGTTAATTGTTTCGGGGGTGGCGTTGATTGCGGCGTGCGTCGGGTTCTGAGGCGCTGGGCAGGGTTGTTGAGACGCTTAAGCGCTTGGGTGCCGAGAGCGTGACGGTTACGCAGGAGGGGGTAGTGCTTTCTACCGTGACTAAGGATAGGTTAAGGGACTTCGTGAGGGCCTTGATTAGGGAGTACGGTGAGTCCTTAAGGCACTCAACGTGCGTGGGGGCCGACTTAAGGCCTGTTAGGGGATCCTTCAGCGTTACCCACGTGCTGGCGCTGGATTGTTTACGCCTGTACCTACTGGTGGAGACCGAGGCCTTCGGCAACAGCCCTAAGGTACCTTCACTAACCCCGCTCCTGCCAGCCGCTAACTGGGCTGAGAGGGAGGCGAGGGACTTACTCGGCATTGAGTTCGAGGGCCACCCTGAACCTGTTAAGTTGATACTGCCGGACCCGTGGCCCGAGGGCGTGTTCCCCCTCAGGAAGGACTACCCCTACAATAAGAAGCTTTACGAGACGCCGGCACAGGTGCGTGGGGTGAGGGGCGAGCCCAGGTTCTTCTCCGCGAAGCCCACCCCTCCGTCGGAAAGTGTTAGGGAGGGCTGTGCATTAATACCTGTGGGGCCTTACCACCCAGCACTTCATGAGCCGGAGTACTATGAGCTCTACGTTGAGGGGGAGAGGATCGTTGAGGCTAGGTATAGGGGTTTCTTCGTGCATAGGGGGATAGAGAAGCTTGCGGAGTCCAGGATGACGATTAATCAGGTTCCCTTCCTGGCTGAGAGGATCTGCGGTATATGCGGTTATACCCACGCGTGCGCGTACTGTCAGGCGGTGGAGGCGGCGGCCAGGATAGAGGTGCCTGAGAGGGCACTCTACATAAGGTCAATACTCCTCGAGATCGAGAGGATCCACAGCCACCTCCTATGGTTCGGCGTCGCCTTCCACTTACTGGGCTTCGACACGGGCTTCATGGTGATGTGGAGGATTAGGGAGGATGTTATGAGGGTTGCTGAGGCCCTCACAGGCAACAGGAAGACGTACGGCATGAACCTAGTTGGTGGGGTGAGGAGGGACATAGATGAGGGTAAGGCGTCACTCGTGCTGAGGATGCTCGAGTCCGTTGAGGGAGAGTTCAGGAGGTTCTGTGACTCCGTCCTCTCAATGCGTGAGGTCGTTGAGAGGGTTAAGGAGGTAGGTGTCCTCACCCGTGAGGACGCGCGGAGGCTCGGGGCCGTAGGTCCTCACGCCAGGGCATCAGGGCTGGGGATAGATGTTAGGGTCGACCACCCCTACGCCGCCTACAGGTTCGTCGACGTTAGCGTAGCCGTTAGGGACTCGTGCGACGTCCTAGCCAGGATACTGGTGAGGTATGATGAGGTCATCGAGTCCATACGCCTAATCAGGGAGCTCCTCAAGAACATGCCTAAGGGAGAGCTGATGGCTGAGTACAGTGACCTACCCCCACTACGGATAGGGCTCGGGGCGACGGAAGCGCCTAGGGGTGAGGACGTTCACCTCGTGATCACTGGTAGGGGGAATAAGCTCTATAGGTGGAGACCTAGGGCACCCTCGTACGTCAACTTAGCGACAGTCCCCACGATGCTTGAGGGGGAGAGACTGGCTAACGCACCCATAATAATAGCAAGCATAGACCCCTGCTTCTCCTGCACGGATCACGTGGTAGTGGTTGATTTGAGGACCGGGGTGAGGAGGCGTATGAACCTACTTAGGAATGCATTAACGCGTGGGTGATGGTTGATGGGCAGGCTACAGGTAATGGTTGAGGGTCTAGGCAAGCACGTCGTCACCGAAGCGTACCCTTGGGCACCGCTGGAGGTTCCCGAGGGCTTCAGGGGTAAGCCAGTAATAGATCCTGAGAAGTGCGTTGGTTGCGGCTCATGCGTTAACGCCTGCCCGCCGAACGCGTTAACCTTGAGTGATGATGGGCGTCACCGCGTGGTTAAGCTGTTCCTTGGGCGATGCATTTTCTGCGGTAGGTGTGAGGAGGTGTGTCCCTTCAACGCCATTAAGTTAACTAAGGAATTCGAGCTAGCAGCTTCAAGCACCGAGGACTTAGTTCAGGAGGTTAGGCTGGTTATGGCTAAGTGCGCCGTCTGCGGCAGGCCCTACGCCACGTTAAGGGAGGTTAGGAAGGTCGCTGAGTCGCTACCGAAGAACCTGAGGGGCTTAGCCTACGTCTGCCCTGACTGCAGGGAGAGGATCTCATCATACTTCGTGGGGTTCGCTAGGAGGTGAGTTGCGTGGGGACGTGGTTCGGGAGGAGCACGTGGGTCTTCCACCTGAACTCCGGGTCGTGTAACGGGTGCGACATAGAGGTTCTTAACATGTTCGCCCCCACGCAGGATGTTGAGCGCCTCGGCGTTAAGCTAGTGGGGTCCCCCCTACACGCCGACGTCATAGTTTTCACGGGACCCGTCACGTTCCAAGCCCTCCCCTACGTTATTGAGGCGTTGAAGGCCATCCCCAACCCCAAGGCGGTGGTTGCGTGCGGGTCATGCGCGTGCGGTGGGGGTATATGGCATGACTCATACAACGTGGTGGGAGGGATTAACGCCCTCTACGAAATCCTCGATACCTTAGGAATCCCGAGACCGCCTACGGTCTACGTGCCTGGGTGCCCGCCTAAGCCGGAGGCGATGATGTATGGGGTGCTACTGGCTAGGGGCATGGTGGGGCAGAGGCAGAGGAGGGAGGTCTACGTGGAGGAGGTAAAGGAGGTTGAGGCTCCCCAAGGTGTTAGGGAAGTGGTTGCTAAGGCGGCGAGGGCCTTCAGGGGGTGGTGAGGCGTGAACACTGCCCACGTCCTGTCCTGGTTCGTGCCCGCCGTGACCTCAATCTTCCTGGCGGCCTTCACCCTATACATCGTGAGGGTCGTTAGGGGGCCGACGCTCCCGGACATCGTGTTAGCGATTGATTGCCTGTCGTACGACCTGGCAGTGTTCGTCGCCCTAATGTCGCTTTACTACGGCACGCCCTTCCTCGTCATCGGCGCGTTGCTCCTATCACTCTGGGCATTCATATTTGACGTGTTCGTGTCCAAGTACCTAGTGAGGAGGGACTTGGGGGCGGGTAGCGGTGATTAACGCGGTGGTGGATCAGGTACTGCTCTACGTCGGGATGGCCTTGGTCACCGTTGGGGCTGTCTACGACTTAATAGCTGGGATAGGCATGGTTAGGTTCCCGAACTTCTTCGTGAGGCTCCACGCAGCAACCATAGGTGCGGTGGGCGGTGCGGCGCTCCCCCTAGTAGGTATTGCCCTGATAGCGCTCGCGTCGGATCAGCTAGGACCCTACAGGTTCGGGGTGTGCGCGGTGTGCTTGCTGACGGCTGCCGCGATACTGATAACCGCCCCCACAGGCTCACACATACTCGCGTACGCTGCGTACAAGACCCACGCCTCACCTAGGAAGCCATGCGTCTACGACGCCTTAAGGAAATTCCTTGAGGAGGGTGAGGGAGGATGAACCCGGCATTCGCATTAGGCATAGTCCTGTACCTCTGCGTCACCGCCTTAGTAGCGTCGATCCTCGCCATCCGCGCAAGGGACTTAGTGAAGGCTGTGGCGTTCTCCGCCATGCAGTCCGTCGCGTACGCCATAATCTACGCGTTGCTCCTCGCCCCAGACATACTGTTTGTTTACGTCGCCGTTGGTGTGGGTATATACCCGGTCCTCATGCTCTACGCCATATCGAAGACTAAGAGGTTCGAGGAGGTGGGTGAGGGTTGAGGAAGGCCCCCTACATCGCGCTGGCCGTGGTGGGGTGTGCGGCGTTAACGCTCGTAGCGGTGCTCGGCGCCTTCGCGAGCCCCAACACCTTAAGCAGGGTTAGGGCTCTAGGGGAGTTCATCCTTTACAACACCTTCAACGTCTTCAGCAAGCGCTGGTGGGCAGGGAGCCCGGAGGCAGTGACGGCAGTGCTTTGGGACTACAGAGGGTTAGACACGATCTTCGAGACCACCGTGCTCTACGCCGCAGTAGCCGGGTGCGTCGTCCTAGGCTACACCAGCCTACTGAAGCGAGGCGGGGGACGTGACGAGGCGGGTAGGGGCCTAACCGTCGTCGTTAAGGCGGCCACGAAGATACTTTTCGCCCTAATACTGATAACTTCAGTTAACATCGCCCTTCACGGCTACATAACCCCTGGAGGAGGTTTCGCGGGAGGCTCAACCTTCGCCATAGCCCCGCTACTAGTCATAGCGGCGTACTCCACCGAAAAAGTTGTGCGGATGGGGTTCAGGTTCCTTAGTTCGGCGGTCGTGAGGAGTGCTGGGTTGCTGGCCTTAGCGCTGGTAGTGCTCTCGCCGCTAATATACTACGGCTTCGTCCTCCAGAACCAGCTAAAGCCCAACTCCGGGTTCCCCGGGTACCCGGCCTTCCTAGGCTCGCTCTTCTTGGGCGGGTCCCTCCTCTACCTCAACTTCGCGGAGTTCCTTGTTGTTGGTATGGAGTACGTCTTGGTCTTCCTAGCATTCCACTTCATCGACAAGCTGATGGGGGGTGAAGGTAGTGGTTAGTGTTGCCTACGTTATTTACGTCACGTCATTCATAACCCTAGCATGTACGGCGGCCGTGGGGGTTTACGGAGTCCTAGCTAAGAGGAACATCATCAAGAAGATCATAGCCCTCACAATAGTTGGGGATACCGTGAACACCTTCGCCATACTCTTAGGGTTCAGGGTTTCAGCGAACGTCATGCCGCCAGTGCT
>JALVVU010000009.1 GCA_027023255.1 Desulfurococcales archaeon | reverse complement strand
CCCTCACGAAGGAGGATGGAGCTGAACCCGAAGAAAATCTACGTGGTTGATCAATCACTAATCACGCTGTTTCCGAAGTCCAAGAACGAGGGCAGGATCATGAAGAACATTACCTACTTAGAACTCCTCAGGAGGAGGGAGCCAATGAGCGATATATACTACTACAGAACCCGGAGGGGTGAGGAGGTGGACTTCCTAATAACGCGTCAAGGCCACCCATCTCAGCTCATAGAGGTGACGCACACGCTTGAACCCGAGCACTTGAGAAAGGTTAGGGACGCACTCCAGGAACTAAGGCTGAGGAAAGCCACCATAATAACGCGGGAAGAGGAAGAGGAGATTAAGGAAGGAAAACACATCATCAAAGTAACCCCACTATGGAAATGGTTACTCGGGCTAAGTTAGGGTAAGACCGTAGCTGGCGGTTAGTTCACATGGCGGGTAAAGAGCCTTACCGTCCTAGAGGAAGCGGGCCTTGGTCCTTCCTTAAGTGCCGACAACGAATCTGCTAGGGCTGATTAGCTTCCTTAGCTTCCTGAGGAGCTCTGTTGCATGTTAGTCAGCGCCTTCATCACGGTCTCGCCACGCTCCGCATAAGCACATTAATTAACTATCCTTAACTAGCCCTCCGTAGCCACGCAAATTACGCATTAGGACTACTTTAGTTAGTTGTGCGGTGTCGTGGGTTCGTAGTGTATGAGTACCTCGACCACGCGTCCTGGTCCTAAGGCTTTCTTGATGGTTTCCTCGACCTGCTCAGCCACTCTATGTGCTTCCTCCACGCTTAGGTTGGGGTTCACGTGAATCTTCATGTCGACGTAGTACGTTCCTCCGTACGACCTTACCCTGACGTCATGCACTTCCTCGACACCGTTAACGTTGAGGGCGGCCCTCTCAACGAGGTGCACTAGTTCCTGCCTTGAGGTGTCCATTAGGTCTAGCGTGGCGTCCTTCACGATCTTGAACCCTTCCTTAGCTAGGAGGGCTGAGATTAGTGCGGATGCTGCTAGGTCGGTTAGTGCTGACCACTTACCCAGTAGTGACGCTATGAATACTGGAATCACTGCTAAGCCTGTTAACGCGTCCACGCGGTGGTGCCACGCGTCCGCCCTGCATAGTGGCGACCCGCTCACGTTATGAAGTCTGAGGGCGTACCTAGCGAGTCCCTCCTTGGCTAGGGACGTGGCCGTAACCACGGCTATCGCTACCTCAGCGTAGGCGGAGACGATAGTGTAGCCCGTAGCGAACCTAGTGACAGCCTCGAAAACTATGTAGGCAGCTAACCCCACCAAGCCCAAGCCAATCACCAGTGAAACAACGTCCGCGAACCTCCCGTGACCGTATGGGTGGGACTCGTCAGGCGGCTTAGACGCTACCTTACTGCCGATGAGTACCGCTGCCGAGGTTATGTTATCGGAGAGAGCGTGCCATGCGTCAGCTATTAACGCCATACTACCCGTCATTAACCCCATAACTAACCTAGCTAACCACACAGCCGTGTTAACGCCTATCGCCACTAACGCCTCCCTAACCTCAGCCTCCCTAGGGTCTACGCTACTATCCCTGCTCAACGCTACCGTAACCTAACGAGGTTCGTTAGGTAGGACTAAAACTTTACCTCCTGCATTAACGTCGCACCTAAATCATAGTAATTTAGACGTAACTAAGGTGAACACAATCATGAGCGCCAACCACGTAGTAGCGGCGAGGATCACGCACTTAACGGCTACCCGCACGTGTTCAGGGCGTGGTAATGCATTACCGCAACTTATGGTGTAGTGACCCACCTTCTCGAGCGTTACGCCCAGTACCGCAGCCATTGCCGCCATGGGGTAACCTGCGTTCATGCTCTCCGTTACTCGCGCGTTCCTCAACCAGCACCTCACAGCACCACTTAACGCTACCCCAGTTACGGGAGGCGTCAGCAGCATTATTAGGGCGGCCGTTAGTCTTGCCGGGACGTAGTTGAGCAGCGTGTCCGCCTTAGCACTAAACCACCCGACGTCAGCGTACCCTCCCTCCTTGAAGCCTAAGGCACCGTCTAGGGTGTTAGCGATCCTCTGCGCTAACCCACCTAGGGGGCCGAGGAGCGCGACGTACAGTATGGGTGATGTGAACCCGTCAACCAGTGATTCCGCTAGGGACTCTACGGCGGCTGAGAGCACGTGTCCCTCATCAAGTGAGTGGACATCCCTCCTAACTATCCCCTGCGTTAACTCCTTCGCTTTAGCCCAATTCCCCCGTGACGCGGCCTCATACACTCCCTTAACGGTGTCTAGTAGTAGCTTAATGGGTGCCGAGACCTTAATGACGTAAGCCGCCGCTAACACCCAAGCGATGGGTGACGTTAACCAAGCAACCCAGAGTACGGCGCCGTAAGCGATTAGGTGGGCGACCATCACGGCAAACCACGTTGCCGCGCCCCTAATTCTTGAGGAGCCCGGCTTACCCAACGCCCTAGCCATGATGAAGGCCGTGTGGACTGGGTGGAGCTTTAAGGCTAGCCCGGAGTGGTAGGGGTACGCAATATCCATTAACACACCCAAGAGTATGGCGGCAATCATGTAAGCCGGGTCACGCGGGTAGAGGAACTCAAGCATGAAGCCCCCTAACACCCCCGACACCGCCCCGAACTCACGTTAGGGGACTTAGCAGGGCAGCGAGCGTAGCTAGTGCCGCTAACCTGCCGACCTCGTAAGTAGTCCCTAGCACGTCGCCGTTCACGAAGCCTAACCTACGCTCAGCATCAAGAACCACCAGCAAGGACGCGAGTGCCGGGAATCCCACGATAATCGTTAGTGTCGCGGCGTAGCGAGGGCCTAGGAGCGCGAAGTAAGCGGCGGTGATGCCCGCCATGACCAGCATGTTCGCCGTTACCGCCTCCCTAGATCCGGAGAGCTCCACGAAGGCCCTACCCATGCCCTCGTAGGGCTCAGGAGTGCCTGCTGCAGCGCTAATGAACATTCCCTCGGCTGAAGCGACGTGGCCAGCGGCCAGCACCGCGTAAGCCCCTAAGGCAGGGGTCACGCCCATCGATAATAGGTGTGTCAGTGCGTGGGTCGCTAACGCGTACGTGAGCACGAAATTAGCGGCTATACCCATTACCGCGAACGCCCCCTTCCGCGGGTCCTTCACAATCCTTAAGGCGGCCTCGCCGCGCGCGCCCGCACCCACTGCGTCGAAGTAGTCTGCGAAGCCATCCACATGTATTCCCCCGGTGAACAGAAGGTACGTGATTAGGTAGGCCGCCGCACCCACCCCGGCGTCCTTCAGTACGTGCGTAACGAGCAGTGCCGCACCCCACGCAACCAGCCCGGTCAGTAAGCCCACCACCGGTGCTAGGTAGAAGTGCTTAGCCGCACTAACTAAGTCCCGCTTCCCTCCTGTGGGGATCCGGGTCATGAGTGATATTAAGGCTAGGAAACCTTCAGTAAGGCCCGAGCCCGTGACTTAACACCTCCTCAAACGCCTTAATTAGGCCCTCAGCCTCGCCCCTGAGCCTCACAGCGACCCTCGTGTAGTGCTTGTTCAGCCCGTGGAAGCTTGACGCGTCCCTAACGCAGTAACCCCTCCGCAACAACTCCTTCGCCAAACCCGGGTTCTCGACCCCCTCATGCTTGACCAGCACGTACGGCGCTTCAGACTCAAATACCTTCAGACCAAGCGACGCTAACGCCTTAACCAAGTACCCCCTCTCATCCCTAACCACGTCCCTAGTTAGCTTCAGGTACTCCCTCAAAATATCCCCGTACTCGGTGAGGGCTCTGCGAATGACGCATTCAGCCAACCCATTAACGTTCCAAGCCTGCCTAGCTGACTCCACTAGTGAGCGTATCCGTGAGTCCGGGCTGAAGACGAACCCTGCCCTAAGCCCGGGCACAGCTAAGGTCTTGGTAAAGCTAGCGACAACCACCACACCCTCCAACCCGGCGAAGCATTCAAGCGTTAGGGGCTCGGAGAACTCCTTGAAGGCCGCGTCAATGATTAGCGTTGCGCTCGGAGGCGTTAGGGACGCCAGCTCCTCAACCCACCCATACCCTAAGGGCGAGCCCGTCGGGTTGTTCGGGTCGGAAACTAGGATCGCTGCAGGGCCGGTCACACCAGTTAGGATCCTCGCGACCTCCTCCGGGTTAGGTGGTATGAATCTATTCCCTACCTCCTTGTAGTGGAGGCGCTTCAGGGTTAGGCCCAATGCCTCCTCAAGGCATGCGTGGTCACCGAAGGTCGGCTCCAGAACAACTAGGGTCCTAACCTTAAGGACTAAGGGCAGTACGTGAATCGCCTCCGCCGCGCCGTTCACCGGGGTCACTAGCGAGGGCTCAACACCGTAGAACGCTGCGATAGCCTCCCTTAATGCCCTGTATTCGTAGTCAGGGTACCTCAGTAGAGCTCCGGACCCCAAGCACTCGTGTGCGAGCCTTAGTAACCACTTCGGGGGTCCTAGAGGGTTTAGGTTTGAGCTGAAGTCGACCGTGCCTTCCGGGCACCTCCCTCCGTGCTTCCGACACTTGGTTACCGTGACCAACGGCACTGCCTCCTAAGCCAGGTTGGGGTCATGCTTAAAGCGTTTATTTGTTGAGGCAGAGAGCCTCTGCCCTACGTAGGTCTTCCCACGTATTAACGTTCATTAACCGATCATCGTCCCCGACCGTTACTGATGCCCAGTCACCTCCCTCACTACGGAATAGTGAAATCCCTATGGGCCCGATGCCCTCCACTATGAGGGTGACGACGCCAGCGTTAGGGAATTCCTTAGCCGCGTTGAGGAATGACCGTAAGTGATTGGCAGTGATTAGCGGGACGTCTGCGGGTAGCACTAGCAGGGGTTTCCTTAAGGAGGACGTAACCACCCTTAAGTCGTTGACGTACCCGTCCCCCGGCATCTCGATAACGTGTATGTGTGGGTTATTAATGAGTGCGGGTATGTGGGTGAGTATGGATTGCGTGGTTCGCGGAGACGTGACTACCACTACGTAGCGTGACACCTTCAGGGTTGCGTTAATCACCCACTGAATCATCGGTGCGCCACACACGTTGATGAGTGGTTTAAGTGCGCCACCCATCCTACGGGCTTCACCACCAGCCATTATGGCCGCGGCAACAACCTTAGTTTGAGTCACCATCCTCGAGTACCTCATTGTAGAGCCGCGTTAGGGTGGAAGCTATGAGTGCGGACACGATGTCGTCCTCGAACATCGGGAGTTCCTTAACTGCTTTCAACACGCCCTTAGTCTTTAGCCTCTCGACCCAGTAGGTCGAGAACATCGCCTTAGCGCCGGCGACGTACGTGGCTAGTGCCAGACTCATTAGCTCGTCAGCAACCACCTTAACCGTGTCCCTCAGGAATTCCTCCCTACTCAAGCCGGGTATGGTTCCCGAGACGCCGTGAAGGTCGAGTTCACGCGCCGCTATGAGGAAGGCCCACACGTTAGGGTCCTTGAGGACCTTAAGCAACACCTTCCTTAACTCGCTACGTACCTTACCCTCACTCAGTCCCGGCACGGGAGCCTCCCTATACGCCCTCACAGCTTCCTCCACGAGTTCCTCAACACTTAAACCCACGGCTAACCTCAGCCTGCTGTCGAGGTCGAGGAGCTCCATCCCCTTTTCTGCCACCGCCTCCCACACTGCCTTAGCGACCTCATGACCTATCTCCGTGGCTGGCCCTGCCCATGGATACGCGCACCCACATGAACCGCTGACCCCCTGATACATTAGGGTCACGTTATCGGTGACCGTCCCAACCGCCCTTGACTCACACCTCAGGAGCAGGTCGGAGCAAGCAGCGGCTTTAGCCTCCACGATCGCCCTAAGTAAGTCTAGCGCGGCAGCGCACGTTAGGCTGTGTCCGACACCCACGACTATACTGATGGTCCCCATGTCCTTTCTTATCCCTACCTTAACCACTGGTGCTTCATGCGTCTCCCTCGCTTCAACACATGCTGGTGGATTAAGCCCTACTACTGCTAGTGCAGAGGCATCCACTCGAGGATTCCTTGACTCCACAAGGGCATAATCATTAACGGGTGCGGCTGTGAAGATCACTACTGACTCGGCTGGTGATGTACCGGCGCGCGACACTACCTTCCTGGCTAGGCGGAGTAGCTCCACTGGCGCCGCGTTAAACCCGCTGCTAACCTTCCTCAATATCACGTACTTCGCGTGCCCTACGCCGCCCCCAGTGAATGATGTGCTTAGTGAGGCGGGGTTAGACCTAGTGAATGTCACTAGTAGCGTGTCGTCGTCAAGTAATTCAGGCTTTAGCGGCCCCAAGGCTTATCAGCCTCTCGTACTCCCTGTATATGGCTTCCTTGATCTCGCTTAGCTTGAATCCCTTAGCCTCAACAGCTATTGAGGTCCCGCCGGCACCCACTCCCTCCTTCACGTAGCCCTCCTCATACATTCTGAGGCCGGGGTACGGTGAGTCGCTGAAGGAAAGCTCTGTATACATCACCGGGATTGACGGGGATACTTCCCTAACCAGTCCTTCGAGGTCGGAGGACTTATCCTCAACTATCCACCTAGTGGTCCCCACAGCCACCCTCCCACTCTCGAGGGCTTCGGGGTCAACCGCCTTCATTATGGCTAGGACCGCAGTCATCTGCGTTCCTCCCGCCAGCAGTACCGTGGAGCCCTCCGTAATTGCTCCCGCGGCGAACCCCGCCAACGCGACGTGGAGCGGGTCACCCACGCAGTCAATAACGCCGAACGGGTTGCTGGGGTCACACTTAACCTTGTGTTTGAGTCTGTAGAGGGCTTTCTTAACGACCTTAACCTTAAGCTCTACAGGGTTGTTTGGGGAGGAGCTGCTGGTCTTCCCTAACGCATCGTAACCTAACCCAGCAAGTATCGCCATGGCTGTAGTGGTTCCTCCAGGCATGCTCTCACCCAGTATGAAGGCGTGTGTCCCTCCCGCAGCCAATTTACGGCCAAGTAGCTTGGCTTCAGAGTACAGCTTCCTTGCAGTCCCTGGGGGGAGTGCTGAAGCAACATCGATTCTCTCCCCCACAGTCTTACTCGGTAGGGTTACGCGCGGTATCTTAGGCTGCATTGCTGAGCCCGCATCAACAATTACCGCAGGCACCCTTCCAAGTTCAATGCATGATCTAGTGATAACTGCTGGTGTGGGGAGTCCCTCGGGTGTTACTGGTATTATGTTCATGCCTACCGGCATCCCTAAGTAGAGGTACTCAACGTCAAGTGCTGGCGTGTAGAGCGTTGCCTCCGGTGATGCTCCAGCGACGCTTATCCCTGGTATCGTGGAGGTCTTCGTGGACGCTATGACGTAGACGCTAATGAGTACCTTGTTCCTCAGTTCCTTGAGTACGGGGTCACAGTTCCTTAGCCCCTCAACGCACCTCACCACTTCCCCTCACCAAGTATACTGGTTAGGGTAACCAAAATCCTTAGCGGTTTAACTACAAAACCACAGCAGATTAATGGGCTAGCGTCTAACAGAAAACCGTGGATACCGCCATGAGCCGTGACAGCGGGTTAAGGGAGGAGGAAGTCATTAAGCTCGCTAACGACCTGTACCGCGATGAGGTTGAAACCAGCGTTATTTACGAGGAATTAGCCCGTAAGGCTAAGGATGAACGCGTGGCAACTAAATTCCGGGAGCTAGCCGCTATCGAGCGCGAACACGCTAAGTTCTGGGAGGCTTTCCTAAGGAGAAGGGGGGTGGAGCCTGAGTTCAGAGGTCCCGGACTGAAGTTAAGGCTTAAAATATCTTTGCTTAGGGTTCTAGGCTTCGGCTTAACACTTAAGCTACTGGAGCTAGGGGAAGATGAGGCCATAAGGGCATACTCTGAACTACTCGACCACCCCGAGCTGAGCGAGGATGAAAGGAAGGCTTTAATGAGGATCCTCGAGGACGAGTTAGTGCATGAGGAGGAGTTTGAGGAGGAGGAATCCAGGCTTAAGGACTTCCTAATGCATGTGAGGGACGCGGTGCTGGGGATGAATGACGGGTTAGTTGAGATCCTGTCCGTCTCAGCAGGGCTCGCGGGAGCTTACGGCAATCCCATGCCTGTTGCTTTAGGGGGCGCCATAGTGGGGATAAGCGGGGCGTTATCGATGGCGGTGGGCACGTACGTCAGCGTCAAGGCGCAGAAGGAGGTTAAGGAAGGCACGCTAGCCAGGATAAAGTTGGCGGCTAAGTACGCTGCCGAGATTCTAGCAAAGCGCGTCCGCGAGTTCATGATCAAGAAAGGACACAGCGAGAAAACAGCGGAAGCAATAGCTAAGGAGACCGCAAGGAACCCGGAGCTCCTTGGAAGCGTGTTAGCTGAGGAAGAGTACGGCATTAAGGAGGAGACCCTAGAGAACCCTAAGGTAGCTGGACTATACACAGGCATGTTCTATATACTCGGCGCCTTCATACCCCTCACACCCTACTTCCTAGGGCTACCAATAACCTACGCGTTAATCGCGTCATTCATCATAGCTGGGCTCATGCTGGCGACCTCGGGAAGCATAATAGCGATATCCTCGGGCCTCCCAACCGGGAAGAAGGCCACTGAACTGGTGGTGTCCGGCCTAGGCTCAGCAACGATAACATACCTAATAGGGCTTGCTGCCTCACTCCTCCTAGGAATAAACGCGGGCTAAAGCAAGAAGAATTAAAGAACCGCGTCAGCTTAAACACGGCTCTTCATCCCGGGCACTCAGCTCACGGCAATATCATCACTCGCCATAGCTACCTTGACTCAGGATCGATTAAAGCTTACTGACGTATTGCTAAATAAGTTTCATCGATCCGTGATAAATACGGGAAATTTTATAGTCAACGCACATGTACCAAAGATACATGCAAGCCCTCCTAATAACAGCCTTATATATTAACATGCAGAAAGGTTAATATAGGGTGACATTTGTCCTACGTCATCGTTTACGGTAAAAAGAATTTAATACCTACAAAACTACAATATCTTAGCAATAATGTTCGGGAAGGTATTAACGCAATGTTAGAGGTGAGGGTCACGGGTATGGTGTTGAGAACCGCGGTACCTGGGTTTTACATGTTCGTTAGGGTCAAGGCCATCCAGAAATACAGAGGAGTCACTAAGCTATGCGGTTGTGGCGCTGAGGAAGTAACGCGATTCGTCAGGGAGACTGTCGAGTCTAACTTTAGAAACCTGCCCAAGTCTGTTGTGGACATGGTTACTGAGGAGGTAAGTAATGCCCTACTTAGAGAGATGAGTGAGGAGCTCTGTACCCCGTGACCCTTGGGGGCTAAGGTTCAGGCAAATGTCATGAGTACTGCCTGATACTCACGGTTGTGCACCTAGTTAGGACTATGCTTAATAGGTAGGTTAAAACCTAGGTTGATTTTATTATTATCTTCATAGTTAAGGTTTTCACGGGGGTATTCATTGGTCTACCCGGTTATGCTGGATGTATGTGCGTTTGGGTACATAACGCGTGAGTGGGAGGTTTTCCCTGACGGTAAGGTGCGTGAAATTATTGCTGGCCCGCCTTACTACTTCAGTGCTGCGCTGGCTAGGCTCGGTGATAGAGTGCGGGTAGTGACGAAAGTGGCGGGGGAGGATGCGGATATTCTTGAAGGTCTCCGCGGGCTTGGGGTTGAGGTTGTCAACATCCCGGCTAGGTCAACGATGAAGAGTAAGTTGCTCTATAAGCCCTCGGGCAGGGAGATTGAGGTGCTGTCTCGTGGTGAGCCCTTCACTCTTGATGACCTCAGGCTGTGTCGTGAGGTGAGGACTAAGTATGTTTACTTAGGCCCCCTGAGTACGGAGGACTTCAGCTTAGAATTCGTTAGGGAAGCGACAGGGATTGCTCCTGTAGTGCTGGACGTTCAGGGCTTTACTCGAAGGATCGCTGAGAGTAGGGTTGAGTACGTTGATTGGGGATGGAAGGAAGAGGCCGCGCCAAGCATATCGGTGCTTAAGTTAGACGATAAGGAGGGTAAGCTACTCACGGGGTTAACAGAGCCTGAGGGCATCATAGACTTCTTACACAGTATTGGGTTTAGGGAGGTTCTCCTCACCACGGCATGGGGGATATTCATAGGTGTTAAGGGGCGCGGCATATTCTCAGCTCCCTTCAAGGTTAAGGAGATTAAGGGCAGGACAGGTAGGGGTGACACAGCTACTGCGGCATACGTCCACTCTAAGCTTAAGGGACTGAAGCCCGCTGAAGCCGCAGTATTTACTGCCGCCGCAACGAGCTTGAAGTTAATGAAGCCGGGCCCGCTGAGCGTTGATGAGGAGGGTGTGCTTAGGTTCGTTAGGGAGGAGTATAGTGTGGAGATTTTCGTGCAGTAACACGTAAATACCTCTAAACCACAATACTTTCCTCGGTGCGTGCAGTATGATTAGGATAGCAATACCTGCTAATGGAACCGACCCGTCCTCCGAGGCGTCCGAGCACTTCGGCCGGGCACCCTACTTCATCGTGGTTGACGTGGAGGGAGGTAAGGTAGTTGGGGTGAGCACTATTAAGAACCCCACGCTCGAGCGCCACATTCATGGTGAGGTTCCTCAGCTCATGGCTAAGCTACGCGTTAAGGTCGTTGCCTGCAAGGGCATAGGGCCTAGAGCGCTGAGGGCGCTTGAGGAGTTAGGGATTGAGACCCTCATCGCTGACCCGAACTTAAGGACCGTTAAGGAAGTCCTCGATGAAGCGCTGAAACACTTAGGCATCACTGCCTGACCCGGCACCCATGTCCTCAGGTATGCCCGTAACGCGGTACCCTCTTTCCCTTAACCACTTATCGATCTCCGCAGGCTCCCTAACCCACTCCCGCTTAAACGGGTCGAAGTTCCGGAACGGGATAGTGAACCTGGCTCTGACGTTCGCTATGTCCGTGGTGAAGAGATGGTCGAGTTCCTCAACGCCGAACGTTTCCTTAAGCGCGAATCTGAACCTAGTTCCCCATGCCGTATCCAGCCTCAGCAGGGCCGTTACGTAGTCCCAGTCCCTTCTCCAGTAGACTTGGTTTAGGTACGGGTACCTCAGCAACACTTTCGCAAGATCCCTCAGCACACGCTTACTCCCGGCAACGATCCTTACGCCGGTAACGGTTGTTGCGTCGGTGATGCCTAGTATTGTCGTGCCCCAGAACGCGCCTGACTTGCGAAGGTGGGTCACGTGGGTCCCCACTTTCCTTAAGGGGTAAATAACCTTGAGGCGCTCCTTCATTATCCTAGCTATGTCCACGTACCTTAAGAATATGTTTATCTGGAGAGTAGCGTAGATGAAGAGGTCGAGGATATCCCTAGGCGCTTCCTGCATATTTAAGCTTGGTTCGAGGGTAGTAGGGTGTTCTAGGGCCTGCCCCAACGCGTCGATGGGGTTCATTAAGCGCTTCCCAACTAAGTACCTATCAATGAATAGTGCTGGCCTAGCGCCCTCGTCGTGAATAACGCACCACCGTACCCTCTCACCGTACTTTCTCCTTAAAGAGTCAATAATAAATTCGGGTCCCTCCTTAAACGGGTACGTGTAGATCAGGAGCGTACTGTCGACGCAGTCAGTAACGGAAACCAGCCAAGGACGGTGGGGCACGTCCTTAACACGGCCGACGTTCCCCTTAATCATAGTCATCAGCCGACCCAACCCTAGAGGGGCTGTGGCGCAGTTGGGGACAAACCTCACGCCTGCCGACCTAAACTTCCTTACGTAGGACGTTACTTTGGACGGCGAAATACCTAGCTCCTCAGCAACCTCCTTAAACCTTATGGGAGGACTGAACTTCATGAGGACATTGACGAATTCCGCACCGTACCTTAGCCCCCTTACAAGGTTTATCAGTGCCTCATGCCTTCTCCTAAATAATGCCTTAAGTGCCTCGACATCCTGTTCGGGAGCCTCCAGCTCCAGGTAATGTTCTAACTCACCCATAACTCAACAACCGCTGCAAACTAATGACTTATAGCGAGGAACGCAACGTACTCCAGCACGTACGAGATAATCATCGATAAAGCCATCCCCAGTAGGTGACCAATCCATGAACTAAGCTCCTCACGCGTCACACGCACAGCTCCCCTAGCATACCCCGCTACCTCAGGCGAGACTATGGATGCCCGCATCGCCCCTGAAACGCCTGCTAACGCACTAAGCACTCTCCCGCCAATACTCAGTAGAGCCACTATGGCTACCCATAAGGGTAGCTCACCTAAGGTCGGGATTACCTTGCCTAGGTTGGTGGCGTAAGACACTATGAAGGCCGCTAATACTATGCCGATAGCCGTGGCGCAGGCCTCCTTAATGACTTCCCGTATTTCCATGGGGTCACCACTCACTATTAAGAGTACTAACTTCTAACAATAAAAATAATTGTTAGTTACCTGCTAAGTTCTACTAAGAGTAAGGGAATGAGAAGGTACAGCACAGCGAAGGATAACGCGGTCAGCACGACGTAAGCGAGCATCACCCGCCCAGCCCTAATAAGTCGGGGAAGTATCAGCATTAACGTTCCTGCCCACCCGTGAAGTAGGGCTAGGACCACGAACCCGAACCTTATGAGGGGTGCTGAATGCACGACCACTCCCTCACCGTACCCTATGCCGAAGAACTTACTCATGGTTTGAGGAGCCATTAAAGCGTAGCCGCTGAGTATCATTGAGATCGCTAGGACAAGTAGCGGCGGCGCTGTTAGGGCTACCACGTACCGAAGCACATACACTAGCTTAAGTAATCCCTTCCCTACATCATCTGGGCTCATTACCCTCCACCTCTCTGTGATGAATACCAGTTATCTATCTCCTGGAAGCTCGGGTGCTTCACCTCCTTAGGCACGCCGACGGGTATCACGTAGAGCGGGGCCTCATCCTTACTTGCCTTCACTACGGACGCTACCCAGTCATCATGGAACGCACCCACAACAACGGTTCCTAAGCCAAGCGCCGTAGCCGTTAGGTACACGTTCTGTGCTGCATGCCCTGCTTCCATGTAGACGTACCTAATTCCCCTCTCGCCGTAGACCCTCGTTGTGCGTTCAAACACCGCGCACAACACTAAATCCACTGGCGCGTCCCTAACCCATGGCTGGTTCAGGGAAGCCTTAGCTAGCTCTCCCCTTAAGTCACCGTCCCTCACCAAGGTGAGGGCATGTTTCATGACGTCGTACCTGTACACGCCTGCTTTCAGGTACTTGCCTGGCTCGAGTAACACGCCCCTGTCCCCCACAACTACGTACAGTACTAGGGGGTACGTCGCGCCCGCGCTGGGGGCGGCCCTGAACCTGCGGGCGGGATCCGTTATGCCTTGCGCGGCCCAGAGAATCATTGAGAGTTGGGTCAGCGTTAGTGGCTCGTCCTTATACTCTCTCAGGCTTCTCCTCCAGAGTATGGCTTCCTCGACCGTAACGTTACTTATCTGACGCGGTAGCGGGAGGTAGACCGTGTTGCCTATGATGAAGTACTCTGTCCGTGTACTTACTGTGGTAGTAGTGGTGGTGCTCGTGTTGCTTCCCGTAGTGTGTTCCGTGCTTGTTACTGGCGTGGTTATAGCGGTTATGGATGACGTCACGGTACTCCCCGAGCCTCTGGGATGTGGGGTGCCGTAGAATAACCATGCCGCGTAAGCGGCTAGGAGTGCAGTAATTACTAGGGTGAGTACCCATAGGGCAGTTGCTGGTTTAAGCCTAGCTATTCTGAGCAAGAACTATCCCTAGTTTCCTCGGTATCACGAGTAATTACACTTGCGTTTCGTTTGGGAGTAAAACAATAATTCGTTCTTACATAACCGTTTCCAGCCGTGGTGAGGGTGATTGACCCGTGTTGACGTGCGTGACGTGAGGAACTACGCGTTAAGGGGCGTGACTGCTTCCTTCCCTTCGGGCAGGCTTTCCGTCGTGTTAGGCCCTAATGGGGCTGGGAAGACTACGTTACTTAAGGTGATTGCTGGGCTCACGGATTATGAGGGTAGCGTGCTCTTCGACGGCGTGCCGGTTGATGACGTACCTCCCTTCAGGAGGGGTGTGTCTTACGTTCCTCAGAACCCATCACTATTCATTAACATGAATGTATGGGAGAACGTTGCCTTCGGGCTTAAGGTGAGGGGCGTTGAGGGTAACGCGTTGAGGGAGCGTGTGTCGAGGTTGCTTAAGGCGTTAAGGATAGAGCATCTGGCGTCCTCCTACCCAGCATCCTTGAGTGGTGGTGAGGCACGTAAGGTCGCCATCGCTAGGGCCCTCGCCGTTGACCCTAAGGTCCTGCTCTTAGACGAGCCGTTGACGGGCTTGGATGTTGAGGCACGCATAGTGACGGAGCAGGAGGTAATGTCCCTGATAAGGAGGCTCTCAATAACCGTCATAATGGTTACGCATGAAGTCGGCAGAGGGTTGGGGATGGCGGACACCATTCACGTGTTATGGAACGGTAAGATCCTTTATTCCGGTAAGCCATCTGAGCTCAATACCTCAACATTCCCTGAGGACGCGGCGTTCTGGTTAGGAACCACTATCGACGATGCGGAGGTGATTGCCGATGGTGGACTCTGCTACGCTGTCTTAGGCGACTTTAAGGTACCCGTTAAGTGCGTGACTGAAGGCTTAGATGGGGGTAAGCGCAGGGTGCTAATACCGGTTAGCGACGTTAAGATCTGCAGGAAAGGACCCATTAAGGGCGTGGTTAAGCGGGTGTCGCGGAGCGAACGGGCGTTTAGGGTTGTGGTAAGCGTCGGTGACGCCGAGGTGTACGTCCTCTCACCTTTTAACCTCTCGCCAGGTGATGAGGTAGGGCTTAGAATTAATGGTTGCGTTGTCCTTGGGTAAGGGCAACGCTAAACGGCGCCTCTCCAAGCCCTCCTCATCCTAGTGGTGAGGTCTGCTGGTTTAGCGTAGTAGGGGGCAGTCGTCACTATGATGTCGGGCCCGGCTGCCGCGTACTCCGCCACGTTATGCTCGTCAATGCCTCCAGCAACGGCGATCACAACGCGTGGATTCACACGCCTTAACTCAGCAACTGCCCTAGCGACTTCCTCGGGCTTGAACCTCTCCAGCTGAACCATCTCTACCCCGGCCCCCACGGCTTCTAACGCCTCCTTGAGCGTGTGTACCTCAACCCCCACTTTCCTGAATGGGTACCTTTCACGAAGCCCACTTATCCTCGTGAGTAACTCCCTCCACCCTCCAGGTATGAACGCGACGTGATTATCGAAAATGAGTATGGAGTCGGAGAGCCCCGACCTATGAGGCACGGCACCTCCGGCGACGACAGCTTTAGCATATATTCTTCGAAGTCCTGGAGGCGACTTACGCGTGGCCGCTATGCAGACGTTCCTGCCGGAGGAGCGCGCCTTCTCGACGAGCCTCCTGGTTTTCGTCGCTACGCCCGAGCATATTGCCACTAGGTTCTGCGCTAGCCTCCACGCAATATGTAGCGCCGCGGCATCCCCTCGCGCTACAAGGATGGTTTCACCACCCGTGGCTGACGCGCCGCTCCCTTTAAGTACCTTAACGGACCTAGCTCCGGCCAGCTCGTATATCCTTGCGGCCTCCTCCGTGCAAGCAACTACTATGGGCTCACGGGTGATTAACTCGGCAACACCGTCTCCCCTTATGCCTAGGGCTTCGGTCGTTATGTCGAATAGCGTGACGTCCTCCCTAATCCATGAAGATATTACGGTATCTTCCAACCACACGTGCCTTAAGCTACTCATGCAGAGTACACCGTCCTATGGGCTTTTGAGCGTGGACTTCAATTAATGTAATGTAGTTCCGGCTTTAACTTATTGTTGCTCAGTTATGTTAAGAAGATCCTCTTAGTAAGGAAAACTTTCTTGAATGTACTTCCTGCGTTACCTCCTGACTATGGCTATTACCGCACCTATAACTACGGCCGCCGCTATCACACCCACTGCAATCATGGCGATCGTAGATGCCGAGGTACCTGTGGCTTGAACCGTGGTTGTTGATGAGGTTGTTGTCGTGCTAACGGATACGCTTGTGCTCGAGGTTGTGGTGGTTTTACTTGATGTACTTACGGGTGTTGTGCTCGTCGTGGTTGATGTGGTCGTTGTTGATGTTGTTGTCGATGTTTGAGTAATGCTTGTTGTGATCGTGGTTGTGCTTGTGGGTGGGGTGGTTGTGGTGGTTTTCGTTGTTGTTGACGTGGTTGTTGCCTGTGTGACTATTACCTTGACTTTGCCTAGCTCGCTTAACGGCACTTTCGTCTGGCTTACCTTAACTCCCCCGACACCCTCGATTACTGCCTCGCTTCCCAGTATGTTGTTTATGGCTGACTTAACATCCTTGCCTTCACTGCTCTCTAATGTTGTGTTGCTAATCTTGGTTTTTAGCTCCTGTAGTACCTCAGCTATGGTTTTTAGTGTGTCCTCAGGTGTCTTCGCTCCTTTAGCCCTTATCTTGAAGGTCTTGAACCTGACGTGGACGCAATTCTTTGTTACGTTCAGGGATATGTACGCGCTTGATGGCAGTATCTCAAACTTGTTCATCAGCTCGCTTAAGTAGCTCAGGATCTTCTTGGCGTCTTCTATGCCCTTAGTTATGTTGGCGTGAATCGGTACCGTTGATCCCGGAGCCACCGTTGTGTTGGCATACACTTCGGCGTACTTGCCTAAGATCTTCAATATCATGTTAGCTGCTTCCATGACTGAAAGCGTTGAATTAATGTTAATCATCGTCTGTAGGCGGTTATTGTTAAAGAATACTGTCACCCGGTATGTGGCGTTGTAAGGTATGAAGTACGTCTCTAGGAGTTCCTTGAGTTTCTCTGGGTTTATTGAGGGTTTGTTCGTGGTGTTCGCCTTACTACTTAGCTCCTCCATCATCTTCGTGTAGTTTATACCTATATCGAACACTATCGTCGCGCCGCTAGGACTTGTTGTTGTCTTGAGCTTCTTTATGTCTATGTACGTTATGTTTGACTTGGCTAGCTGGCTCTCGATATATCCCTTGTTTAGGAGTGATAGGGCGAATATTATGCCGATCGCGTTATTACCTGAGGCCGCTACGCTGACGTTACCGCTTATTTCCGCGTATAGGTTCGTCCTGTTGAACACTGTCTCTATGGGTTTATTGCTCCACGCCTTGATCTTAATTTCATTCTTCTCGCTGTATATGTAGAGGCTAAAGTTTGTGCGTGACTTCATTGTCTTGTTGGTTGCCCTTACCTCGCCATTCATGTTGAGCGTGAATTCAACCTTAGTGTTTGTCTTCGAGATGCTTGAGAGGTTCTCGGCATTAGCCTTAATCAGGAGTTCTAGTCCCTTCTTCAGCTGTGTCAGGTTAGCTAGGAGTGTTACCGTGGCGTTGCCCATTGACGAAATGTTAGTGGTGTTGTAGTACTCGCCTACCCACCTTACTGAGGCGTCAGGGTATACCTGCAGAGTTAGCTTTGTCTGCTGCGTCGCTGACCCACTCATAATGGCTGGCGTAGTTAATGATAGCATTATCGTAACCGATATGAATAGTAGTGCAACTGTTCTGTAGATTTTTCTCTTAATTATTCCCTCACCTCGACGTATGTGTATCGCCCGACATATAAAAGCATTGCTGGTACTCTGAGAAACAAAGAAGACGATGATTCTTGTAAGTCTTATTTTTCATTAACGTGTTATGTGATAGTGTACGCTAAAGCCTCAGCAACACCCTTAGCCTTCGACCCCAGCCACTTACTAACGATTCTCTTCTCTAGATTATCGAAGACCTGCACAATAACTATGGTCACTGCCGCAAGCACCGCAACGACCGCTATTAAACCGTCGGTCTCTATGGTTGTTGCGTACGTCATGGCTAAGGCCCCTAACCCAGTAGGTAGCGCCACCATTTCGGCGGCGAAAGTAGTTTTCCAAGCCATGACTGCCTCCGTCTTTATGAGGGGTAGTGCCTTAAGGAACGCCTGCGGTATCACTATCCTCCTCATAATTGTTAGGGGTTTCGCGCCAAGCACCATCGCAACCCCGACCTGCTCAGGATCCATAGTCCTTACGGCGTTAACGAACCCGTAGAGGACTGGTGGGAAGGAGCATAGGAAGGATGCCGCTACAGGGAGTTCGAATTCCTTGAAGCCTACCCACACGATGAGGATCGGTATCCATGCTATGGATGGTACCGCGAAGAAGATCGTTGCTATCGGCATTAAGTACTCGTTCAGCGACTTAGCACTTAGCAGTAACCCAGCACCGAGCCCGAACGCCAGGCCTAGGAGGAAGCCCGTGGTGGCGCGTGCGGCTGTCCAAGCCAGGTTAACTAGTATTAGGCGTGCGTTGGATGGGTTAATGAGGAATAGTACTACATCACTGGGAGCCGGCACTAGTACATGGGGTAGGAGCCCCGCCCTCACCACGGCCTCCCACAGTGCTATGAAGGTCACCAACGACACTATCGCTTTACCCTTCACCAGCGCGCACCGCCCTTGGGTGACCTTAGGACTTCACGGGAACGACTATTTGGGAGGCGTTCAGCCTGACCTTAAGTATGTGGTGCTCGTACATGAAGTCTATGTATTCTTGAATCTGCTTTACGTCTATGGTCGTGTTCCACTGGAGCATTAGTATGGAGCGCTTCGCAACATTCACAGGTATCCCGAGAACCTGGGAATCTATTTCAGCAGCCCTAGAGATGTTACTCTTTAACTCCTTAATCCCCGCGTAAGTAACGGCGACGAGCTTCTTAACCACCTCAGGATCCTTCCTCAGCAAGCTGTCGGAGACCACGAGGAAGCTCCCGGGCATGTTGGGCCACACGTCCTGAGCCCTGAGCAACACCTTCATCCCCCTAGCCTCCGCTACGCTGTCGTAGGGTTCCGGCATGGCGGCAGCACTTATCTCCCCGCTCAATAGGGCCGCTAGCATGGCGGGAGGTCTCATGAACTTTATCGCGGCGAACTTAATGCCGTACTTCTCCTCTATCTTGAGTAGTAGGAGGTAGCAGGGACTTCCTTTGCCGGGGGCGTACACCACCTTACCAGCGAGGTCCTTCAGGCTGTGCACTTTCTTTGGGTTAATGACTAAAGCATAGCCGTAGTTATGTACCTTCGCAACAATCTTGATAGGCACGCCCTTAGCTATGATCATTAATGCTGGGCCTAAGCATGCCCACGCAACCTGCACATCACCGCGTGCGATGGCCGCAGCCAGTTCTAGGCCTGTCTTGAACTTAACTACCTTAGTTACGTTCAGCCCGTACTTCTTGAAGAGCCCGTCATGGAGCGCTATCCATATGGGTGTTGCGTGAGTGTTATACTCCACGCCCAGCTTGACGGAGTACAGGCTCTTTACCTCGTGGCTACGTAGGTTCATGTAGGCGTAGGCACAGACCAGCGAGATAATTATCGCTACAGCTACGACCCCAGCAATAATCTTAGCCCTATCCATAACTTACCACAGTGGTTACGGTGACGCTATTATTAAATAGGTTTCGTAACCAGTTTAAATTACGTAGTTTACGGGCATCAAATTAAGGACTCGGTACCCCC
>JALVVU010000008.1 GCA_027023255.1 Desulfurococcales archaeon | reverse complement strand
TTACTGGCAGGCGGAGTAATTAATGAAACGGTTTTCATTACGGCAAGTAGATTTATTACCTTCTCCGGAAACCCATTTAAATAAGGGTGATACCCCTTTGAACGCCCGAATAGTTCCCGCGGTACTTTTAGCTCTCGTAGTCGTGTTGGGAGTTGTCGCAGCACTAGTAACTAGCCCAGCACCAGTAAAGGCACAGACAAAGAAGAACGCAGTATGCATCGTGTACGACATTGGTGGTAGAGGAGACCTAGGCTTCAACGACATGGCATACCTAGGCGCTCAAATGGTGCACGAGAAGCTAGGTTTAAAGATTGTTGCACTCTCATCGATGAGTCAAGACGACTACCTACCGAACCTAAGAACCTTAGCTAAGCAGGGCAACTGTGTAATAATCATTGGCGTAGGTTTCCTGATGACTGACGCCGTTAAAGAGGTTGCTAAGGAGTACCCGAACCAGCTCTTTGCCGGCGTTGACGAGTACATACCCAACATGAAGAACGTAATAGGCATTGTCTTCAGGGAGAATGAGGGCTCAGCCCTAGCCGGTGCCCTCGCAGCCCTAATAGCGATCCACTACGGAGCCAGCAAGGTCGGCCTAGTGCTTGGCATGGAGATACCTGTACTCTACAAGTTCGAGGCAGGCTACAGGTACGGTGTGTGGTGGGCGGTACACTGGTACAAGTGGAAGTTCGGTCAGCAAAAGAACATCGAGGTGCTCTACCAGTATACCGGCACCTTCAAGGACCCAGCTAAGGGTAAGGAGGCAGCCATGGCTCAGCTACAGCAGGGAGCCATAGTAATATATAACGTTGCCGGCGCGACCGGTCTAGGAATATTCGATGCTGTCCAGCAATGGGGTACGGAGCACGGGAAGACCCACGGGCCACCCTTTGCCATAGGTGTTGACTCCGACCAAGACTGGATTAAGCCTGGATGGATAATAGCGTCAATGATGAAGCGCGTCGACATGGGCGTCTACTACGCCACGAAGAAAGCTCTCGAATACGAGGAAGGTAAGATAAGCTCCTACGGAGGTATAATGTCCCTAGGAATCAAGGAGAAAGGCACTGTCTTATCAAGCATTAACGACCTATACACCTTCATGAAGATGGGTGTCGAGGAAGGCGTGATTAAGCCGAGCCAGGAGCAGGAGATAGTGCAGAAAGTGAAGGCAATTAGGGAGTCCCTGCCTCCATGGATATGGCAGGCCGTGGACGAGCTAAAGCAGGAGATCCTATCCGGTAAGGTGCACGTACCAGCACCTATGAAGAAGGAAGAAATCGAGAAAATCAGGGTCGAGTACTCCGTAGCATCACCGAACGCCAAGGGATGGTCACTACCATGGACACCACCAACCGCTGTAACCACATCATCTACGACAACCACGCCGAGCTCTACTGCCTCCGTACGCACCTCTACCGTCACCGTAACCCAGACGGTGACGAAGTCAACGGTCTCAACAGTCACAACCACCGTGACTCAGCAAGTGACGACTACGAACTGGGGCATTGCTGGTGGCTTGCTAATCATAGGCTTAATAATAGGCATAATAATAGGCTGGGCGGCTAAGAGAAAGTAACAAGCACTCCTAAACACCCATCATTTTTTAAAACATTTCACTAAGAAATCTTTAAACTATTTTAACTAGTTCCTCTCAAAGCATCAGTCAAGCTTATATCCCGGACCTTAAACACGTAATATAAGGTTGACGACCTTGAGCGCGCCACTAGTACGCGCGGAGGGCATCGTTAAGGTTTACCCTGACGGCACCGTTGCCTTGAGAGGAGTGACGTTAGAGGTTAGGGCTGGTGAGGTGTTGGGTTTACTTGGCGAGAACGGTGCTGGCAAGACAACACTCATGAAAATTGTTTCGGGACTTCTACAGCCAACTAAAGGTAAGCTCTACGTTAAGGGTAAGGAAGTACGCTTCACAATGCCGGCACAGGCATTAAAAATGGGTATAGGGATGGTGCATCAGCACATACCACTAGTCCATAACTTCACCGGGCTCGAGAACATCTTACTAGGACTTAAAGGCATTAGGAAGGAGGAGGCGCTAAAGAAGCTTGAGGATCTAATGAAGCAAACAGGACTTAAGGTAAGGTTAGATGTCCCCGTGGAGGATCTCTCCTTGGGCGAGAGGCAAAGGATAGAGATACTGAAGATGCTCTTCCGAGGAGTCACGCTACTCATCCTGGACGAACCCACAACCAACCTAACACCCGTAGAGACCAAGGATTTATTCCGCCTACTCAGACAGCTTGCTTCCGAAGGTAAGGGAATAGTCTTCATCTCGCATAAGATCAAGGAAGTAATGACGGTAACAGATCGCGTAGTCGTGCTAAGGAAGGGTAAGGTAGTTGGCGAGCTGAAGACCAAGGAAACTAACCCGAAGGAACTCGCCTCCCTAATGGTTGGGAGGGAAGTGGTCTTCACGTACCCGCCGAAGAAGCCTGTAGAGAGGGTTGAGGACCTCTTGGTTGTTAAGGACTTATGGGTTACCGATGACCTCGGTAGGCAGGCTGTTAAAGGAGTTTCATTCACGCTACGTTCCGGCGAGATCTTAGGCATTGCAGGTGTTGAGGGCAATGGGCAGAGAGAGCTGGTGGAGGCGCTGACGGGCCTTAGGCAAGTGGACAAGGGTAAAGTTATCTTCAAGGGTGAGGACGTAACCAATGCTGACCCAGCCAAGCTCTCCTTCAAGGGCTTAGTCCATATACCTGAGGACAGGCAGAACTACGGCCTAGTAATGACGATGACTGTCCTAGAGAACGTGCTCCTAGGGCTTCATAGATACCCGCAGTTCCTTAAGGCAGGAATGATTATTGACTGGAACAAGGTGGCTGAACACGCGAAGGAACTAATAAAGAAGTTCGAGATAGTCGTTAGATCCCTTAAGTCACCCGCTAGGTCACTTAGCGGCGGTAACCAGCAGAAGCTAATAGTTGCCAGGGAGCTAAGCAAGAAACCATCAGTGATCATTGCGGCCAACCCGACTAGAGGTCTTGATGTGGCGTCAACACAGTTCGTCAGGAACCTATTAATAGAATTAAGGAATAGGGGAATAGGCATACTCCTCGTTTCCTCGGACTTAGACGAAGTGCTTGATCTATCAGACCGTGTTGCAGTAATGTATGAGGGCAGGTTCATGGCCCTCAAACCCACGGAGCAGTACACGATGCAGGAAATAGGTATGCTCATGGGAGGTGTTGAGGTGTGAGTGCCGTGATCGAAGCATTGAAGGAGAAGGCGGAACCCATAATTAACTCCCTCATAGCCCTCATAATAGGCTTCATAGGCGGTATGCTAGCTATTTACGCGTCTGGACATGATGTTGGGCAGGCAATGTACCAGCTATATATACACTCCATAGGTAATCCCTTCGAGAACATTTACCCACTCACCGTCACCTTAACCTATGCTGGCCCGCTAATGCTCAGTGGCTTGGCCTTCGCCCTTTGTGTCAGGGCAGGGCTCTTCAACATTGGTGTTGAGGGTCAGATATACATGGCTGCGCTTGGTGCAGTCATTGCGGCCTCGGTCGTTGGTCTTCCAGCCCCTCTTCACACCTTATTGATCATAGCGTCAGCGATAGCGTTCGCCGTCGCTTGGTCAGCCATACCCGCGGCCCTTAAGGTCTTCCGCGAGGCCAACGAGGTTGTCGTAACGATCATGCTTAATTACGTAGCGTTCGGCTTCGTGGACTACATAATCTTCAGGTACTTCCCTAACCCCAATGACGCCACAAAATCCATAGTCATACCCCCATATGCTAGGATACCACTACTGGTACCGCAGACGAGCCTATCATGGAATATAGTGATAAGTGTTGTCGTCCTCCTAGTGATTTACTTCCTGCTATGGTACACGAGGCCAGGCTACGAGCTAAGGGTAGCTGGAACCAACCCTAAGGCAGCTAGGTACGCTGGCATAAGCCCGAAGAAGGCCATGGCAACGTCATTCCTGCTCGCAGGGCTTCTTGCCGGTATTGCTGGTTTGGAGAAGGTTGCGGGACTACCGCCCTCATATTCAGTGATGTCCAGCCTAAGTAACCTACAGGGCTTAGGCTTCGACGGAATAGCTGTCGCCCTAATAGGTGGTAACCACCCACTCGGCATAATCTTCGCCGCGATACTAGTGGGCGCGCTTCATGCCGGGGCTAGAGGGCTTAACCTCGTGGGCATACCTAAGGAGATAGTGTGGGTTTTCCAAGGTATAATAGTCATATGCTTAGCGGTACCTAACATATACACCCTCATTAAACGCAGGATAGCTTACTTAAGGGGTAAGGAGGTGGTTAAGGAATGACTCAGCCGTGGGGAGCCGCGCTAGACATAGTCTTCATGACTCTAAGGTCGATGGTTCCAATACTACTTGCCTCAGTAGGCGAGATAGTTACGGAGAGGTCTGGCGTAGTCAATATTGGTCTGGAAGGCATACTGCTCTTAGGCGCCTTCTTCGCAGTAATAGCGGACACCGCGACAGGTTCGCCATGGGTGGGTGTGCTGGCGGGGGCAGCAATAGGTTTAGCTATTGGATTAATGCATGGCATCATATCAACGAAGCTTAAGGGTAATCAAATAGTGGATACCATAGGAGTGAACACCTTCGCCCTTGGCGTGGTGGGCTTCGGTATCTTCGCAATATGGCATGTGTGGGGCGCTAGGACAATACCCAGTAGCTTAACGATACAGCCCATATACATAGCTGGTAGGGCCCTCTCACCCATGGTACTGATAGCCCTAGGCATAGCGATATTCACGTACTGGTGGCTCTTCAAAACACCCTTCGGCGCTGCAGTAAGGGCGTGCGGTGAGGACCCAGACGCCGCAGACGTTGTGGGAATAAACGTTGATCTCGTCAGGATACTGGCAACAATATATGGCGCGACCCTAGCAGGGATAGGTGGGGCTTACCTCAGCGTTGACTGGTTCGCAGGAGTCACTAAGGAGATCTCGGCCGGCAGGGGTTGGCTAGCGCTGG
>JALVVU010000007.1 GCA_027023255.1 Desulfurococcales archaeon | reverse complement strand
TAAGTACTGTAATCACGAGGGCAGTGACCACCACCTTACGCAGAGTAATCACTCCCTTCACTACAGGTCACCCTCTTTGTGAGTACGGGTATCGTATAAAGCTTTAACTACGTAGATAGCAAGCCCCCTATGGGCTTGAGCGTAACTCCTCATAAGGATTAGTAGCAATACTTGTAATGGTTGACAGCGAATGTACGCGCTAGTTAACGCCCGTCTCTGGGGCGTCGAAGCTGATACCGTAGTAATTAATTCCAATGGTGTGATAGAGAAGGTTGGATGGGAACACTCACTAATGTCCACGCTCGCTGGCATTAGGAGGATTGACGTGGGTGGGGTAACAGTTCTGCCTGCCCTTCACGAGTCCCATGCCCACGTATTTGTCGAGGGTAAGTGCGGGATTAACCTTAGAGGAATTCGTAGTATAGGTGAGTTGCGTAACAGGATAACATCATTTATCGCTAGGCACCACCCGCCTTACATAGTGGGAAGGGGGTGGGATCATGAATCCTTCGCAGAGTGCAGGATGCCTAGAGCTGAGGACCTAGATCAAGCAACGGGAACCGTGCCCACACTAATCATACGTGTCTGCGGACATATTGCGGTAGCTAACACGGCACTTCTAAAGTTGGCCCAATCCTCCAATATACTCAACAAGCTACGTGATTACATGGAGTTCGAGGATGGTAGACCCACAGGCGTGGTTGTCGAGGACGGTGTTTCGATGCTCAGGAATCTACTGCCCAGGCCTTCCCGTGAGGAAGCTGTGGAGGAAGTAATTGAGCTTCTGAGAACGTATAGGGACTACGGTGTGTTGTACATAAACTTCATGAGTGTAACCAACGAAACACTAACCATACTGAAGGAAGCTATCCAGCACGTTGATGGAGTCAACGTAGCTACTTACGTAAGCCTTGAGGACGCTAAGCGTCACCCCACCCTACAGGAAGATAAGTTAGTAGTAGGAGTAAAGGTGTTCACGGACGGCTCGCTCGGCGGGAGGACCGCCTACCTAAGGGAGGAGTACAGCGACTCTGACACCAAGGGCAAGTTACTGATGAACTCTAAGTTACTTGAGGAGGTGTGGAGACTTGCCCGCGGCATGGGACTGAAGCTGGCGATCCACGCAATCGGTGATGGCGCGCTTGAGGAAGTCATCAAATTTGCCGGGCAGGTCAAACCCGGAAGGACTGTGAGGATTGAGCATGCCTCCCTCACGCCACCCGACATAGTTAACGGTCTCTCGAACACTGTTAAGGATGTCGTAGTTCAGCCGCATTTCCTGGTCGGCGATTGGTGGGCAGAGAGTCGGTTAGGTAGTAGGGTAAGATGGTTATATGCCTTCAAGACCCTCTCTGATTCAGGGTTAACTCTCTACGGAAGTAGTGACTACCCCGTAGAGCCCCTAAACCCGTATCTGGGCATTTCATGCGCTTGCACCCGAGGAATGCTACAGTACGTCACGCGCATGGAGGCCCTGAACCTGGAGGATGCGGTGCGCATGTACCTGCGTGACCCCTTCTTCGGCGACACAACCATAAGTACCGGCCGCAGAGCTGACTTAGTAGTACTGGATCACGACATAGGTAGCATAGCGCCCTACGATGTAGCGGCTACTCGCCCGAAACTAGTGGTGGCGTCGGGCCGAGTGATTGAGGTACGAAATAACGTCCCCAGCAAGCTTCCTGGACTTCAGTAGAACGGCATCCATGTTAAGGTACTCCCAAGATCCGAAGCGCCCATGGGGGAAGATTCCTGCCTTTCTTAGTAGCGGGAGGATCTCAGATAATATGTTCCTGCGCCTATCGTCATACAGCACGTAGGCGTCCCTCCAGAACCATGTTTCAGTGACTTCAACGTTGCTGAGCCTCAAGAGCCCAACGCTCTCAAGCCCTTCCAGAACCTCTCGCTCGACCCATGTTTTAGGTGGTGCTGAGTCTTCTTTAAATGATACCTCAGCTATTAATGTTGCCCCACCCGCAGGTGCGTTGGCTGGTGAGTAATTACTTAGTATCCCTACCCTATGGAATGGAACATTGGTCTCCGGGAAATATATCCAGTGGTAGGGCGGGGTGAGTCCCCTAGCACCTACGCCAACCACCGCGAGGGACACGCTCCTTAACTCGTTAAGGAGTGCTGCCTTCTCATGAAGTACGGGTTCCAGTATCTTATGCGATCTGTTCAGTGGGGACGTATATACCACGCACTCACACTTAACCGTGAATTCCTCTGAACTCACCTCGATTAGGTCATTATGCGGCGAGCGCTCTACAGAGGTTACTGGTGTGT
Organism: Desulfurococcales archaeon; assembly: GCA_027023255.1. Taxonomy (GTDB): domain Archaea; phylum Thermoproteota; class Thermoprotei_A; order Sulfolobales; family NBVN01; genus WAOL01. Next base: position 70,775 of record JALVVU010000007.1, on the reverse strand, counting down.
TAACTCTTACCACAGCTCCATTCACCCTAAGCAGCCGAGCTAGCGACCTTGCTAAGGCCTCTATGCCACCCTCGCGCGGATAGCAGAAGTTTAACTGGTGTTTATACCCCTCCACATCCAGCCCTACCGCGGCCTTGATGACGTCGTCCAGCGGAGGGTTTGGCACACGCCCACCAACCCAGTCTAGGGAGATCTTATCTAGGCTTGTCTTCCAGATCTTCTTGTTGTACGGTATCAGGTACTTGGAGGCGATCGCCTCCCCGAACACGTACTTTATCCACTCAAGGAAGTTGCGTGGTTCCCTAGCCCTCCCAGTTAGCCTCGCGATGTAGGCGTCTAGCACCCCCTTCAAGCATTCGTACCTTTCCTCTGGTGGGAGGTCCTTGAGACCATTCTCGAATGGGTACTTAACGAACCTGCCCTTGTAGTATATTTTGGTGTTGCGTCTATGGTAGATCACGTTACCGTTAAGTAGGGCAGTCATTTCCGCCAAAACTTCAGGGTTTTTGCTAAACATTATGTGTGAACCGCCCATGTCAAACACGTACTCACTTACGTCCTCCGACTTAAGTAGTCCCCCAACCCGATCGCTCGCTTCAAGCACTATCACACTCTTCAGCCCTAGTTCCACCAGGTACTTAGCTACGGATAGGCCTGCTAGTCCGCCCCCAACCACGCATACTTTGAAGTGCTCGTCATCCATTGCTTATCGACCCTTGCGGTGAGGGAATTCCGCTAGTACGTCATTGTCGGCCTCATACAGGATGAGTTCAAGGAAAGGCCAAGTCTCGGCCCTAACTAAGTGACCACACCACGTAAGACCGTGCTCCCTACCTACGGTAACGTGTAGGTGTACCGAAACCTCACCGTTGGGTAGCGTGACGTAATTACCTATGACTGGAGCTACCTCAACGAAGTACTCTTCGGAGGCTTCCATACGCTTTACATCGTACCCTCCTTCCCTACGTAGCACGCCAACCTCAACCCACTTAAAGCCCCCCACACCGGTTATGGAGCCCTGCTTAAGTCCTAGTTCCTTTATCTTCTCCTGAAGGAACTTTATCGGGTCGGCACCACCCGGTACCTTAAGCGCTATCACCTTACCCAAGATGACAGCACCACTAACCTAACCTAGGGAGCTTAATTAATAATTCATTGAGCTATGCAATAGACGCGTCTTGGAAGTTAGTGTTTTATTCTAGGTAGTTAAGTTAGTTTACGTGAGAAGTCCTTTCTAGGAGGGTGATGGGTCATTAAGGCATTCAAAACAGGTATTGAGCCCCTAGATTACGCGTTACCTGCAGGCTTCCCTAGAAGCGCCACGGTAGCTATCACGGGGGCGCCGGGAACAGGTAAGTCGGTTTTGGCTGCGCACATAGCGTGGAACGTGCTGAAGGGAGGTGGTTATGTAACCTACGTTAACCTCGATGATTCTCCCGACGCACTAATAGAGCTCTTCACGAACTTTGGGTGGGGGCTAGATAAGTTCATTGATGAGGGCAAGTTCAAGATAATTGACTGCTTCAGCTTCAGGTTAGGTAAGTTAAAGAGGGCAGTGAAGGGCGTTACGAGGGAGCAGCGTCTCGACGACCTGAACAGCATGCTTTATGCCCTGCATGAGGAGGTTCCGCCAGCTAGTGACGACGTTGTTAGCCTCGTTGTTATTGACTCGATAAACGAGTTAATGTTCCGTTTTGAGATGATGCAGGTATTAGAGTTCATTAAGTCGATGCGGGCAATAATATCTAAGGGTAAGGGAGCCACGATAGTGATGATTCTACACACTAACACCACAGTGCTAGAGGAGCTCGCGGCACATCTAGAATATCTTGTCGACGGCGTTATAGCGACGCGCATAGAGCCAAACCTAATAGAGTTAGGCATACCGCTGAAGCAACTCATGGCCAAGAAAATGAGGGGATTACCAACTAATCCGTTATGGGTACCTTACGCAATAATCGATGATGGGGTCCACGCCGTCGATCCAGCAAAGCTAGCAGCCCTTGTCAGGGAAAGGCTGAAAGAGGCTGAAGCCTACAAAGCAGCGATAACGGGGGAGGAAGCAAGGCATGAAAGTGGAAGTCAAGGTAAACAATAACTGCAACCTGTGCGGCCTATGCGAGGAAACCTGCCCAACAAATGTTTTCCAGATAGTGAACCAGAAACTAATAATAAACGAAAACAACTGCATATACTGTCGCGGCTGCGAAGCAATATGCCCACAAAAAGCAATAAAACTAAAAGCCCTAGACGAGGGACTCGAAATAACCATAACTCAAACACTAACAACACTTATAACCCCGCTCAAGTAAGAACCTTACGGAGCCGGGGTCGCCTAGCCCGGTAGGGCGCCGGCCTGCTAAGCCGGTGGGGTACACCCCCGCGCGGGTTCAAATCCCGCCCCCGGCGCCACTTCCTAGTATTTTCTTCCCATTAGCTTATCAGGATACGATTCATTGATGCAAACATGAGGCACTGTTAGGTAGCTATCATGGATAGAATGTTTTGTGTAATTCTCTCAGAAGTTATGTTTAGCTTAAGTGTTTTGATTCGTGGAGGTATATAACCTATAGTATGTTCCTTTCTTTTTCAGTAATTCTTGATGTGTTCCTTCCTCGGTAATTCTTCCTTCGGTCATCACTATTATTCGGTCGGCTTCTTTTGCTGTGGTTAGTCGGTGTGCTATTATTATCCCTGTTTTGTTTTTCAAGAGCCTCTTTATAGCTCTCCTCACGATTGCTTCAGTGCCGGGATCTACGCTTGATAGTGCTTCGTCCAGTACTACTATGTGGGGGTTCCTTAGCATCGCCCTTGCTATGGCTATTAGTTGCTTTTCGCCCAAGGAAAGCTTCTTTCCCATCTCTCCGGCATCGGTTTCGTAGCCTTTTGGTAGGCGCTGTATGAATTCGTCGATGCCTAGCTTACGGCAGACGTCAATGACTTCCTCATTGCTGGCGTCCGGTTTCCCAAGCTTTATGTTGTCCAGCACCGTTCCGGGGAAGAGGTACGTTTCTTGAGGGACGTAGCTTATTACGCGTCTTAGGCAGGAGAGCTTGATTTCCCTTAGGTCAATCCCGTCAATGAGTATCTGGCCATGGTTTGGTTCGTGGAACCGCATAAGTAGGTTCACTAATGTCGTCTTACCGGCCCCGGTGTGACCCACTATAGCAACGGTCTCCCCTGGCGCTATACGCATGTTTACGTCCTTAAGGACAGGTCTCGTAGGATCGTACCCGAAAGTAACGTCCCTGAACTCGACCTCACCCCTAATCCTTGGTAACTCAATCTTGCCTTCTTCCTCAACTTCGGGTGAGTCGACGATAGCGTAGATTCTCTCGGCGGCAGCGACGGCTGCTTGTAGTGAGTCGTACATGTTTATGAATTGAGTTATTGGTCGACCGAACCTATTTACGTACTGAATGAACGCCACCACCATACCCACGCTCATTAGTCCCGTGGACACCATGTAAGCCCCGTAAATCAGAACTAGTATCGTTGAAAGCATGACTGCCGCGTCCATGGAAGGCCAGAATAACCCCATAAGCCTAGCTATCCTGATATAGGCCTTCGAAGTCTCTGTGGAGATCCCGGAGAAGACCCTCAGGAACTCGGCCTCCCTGCCGAATGCCTTAATAGTCTCAATACCAGCTATTGACTCCTCAACAACCATCGTTGCTTCAGCAACCCTTTTCCTCGCATTACGGTGAGCCTCCTTGAGCTTGGCTCCGAACACCTTAGCAATCACCACCAACACGGGTAAACTCACCAGGGCAACCGCGGTCATCGTCGGGCTTAAGTAAAGCATCATAGCAACCACACCCACCAGTGAAATCATACTACCGGCAACCGATAACATGCCGGACACGAGCACGTCGTTAAGTGTTGAGGTATCATTAATCGTGGCTGAAATGAGGTCACCTATCCTATGCTTAGTGTAGAAGCGCATCGATAACCTCTGGAGCTTCCTAAATACTGTGTCCCTAAGGTTTCTTAGGTAGAGTTGCCCAATCATCTGGATCCCGTAGCTATTAACAGTCATTGACCCCCACTGCCCCAACATCAGAAGCAAGTAGAGCGCCGCCGACGAGGGGAGATCCGCTAAGTCTCCCCCAAGGATATTCCTGTCAATTATCGTTCCTAAGATGTACGGAGCCGCCAAACCTGTGAGCGTGTAAGCCGAGATGGAGATCACTATCAACGCCACATGCAACCTATACCTAAGCAAGTCTCGGATAACGCGCTTCAGCAGAACCCAACTAGAGATGCCGCTAGAGAGAGTCGCTTTAGAGTACATGCTTAACCACCTCCCTCCTCAGCGATCCAAAGCCTGCGGTATGACGTGCTCCTCCTCAAGAGCTCCTCATGAGTCCCCTCATCAACAATCCTCCCATCCTCGAGAACTATGACCCGATCAGCTAGGGTCGCTAAGGACGGTCGCTGACTAACCATGATTACTGTGCGTCCCCTCAAGATCTCTTTGAGATCCTCAACTAGGTAACGCTCTGTCTCCAGATCTAGGTTCGATACGGGATCATCAAGCAACATTATCCTCGGATCCTTGAGAAGTGCTCTAGCTATAGCTATTCTCTGTCTTTGACCGCCTGAGAGGGTAATGCCCCTCTCACCCACCAGCGTGTCGTAGCCTTGAGGCAGTGACTCTATGAAGTCATGTATCTTAGCGATCTTAGCCACCCTAATAACGTCATCCATGCTGGCGTCCGGGTTCCCGAAAAGTATATTCTCCTTTATGGAACCAGAGAATATGAATGGCTCTTGAGGAACATAGGCAACGATACTTCTAAGCAGGTCCAGATCCATTTCCCTAACATCTACGCCATCGATCTGTACACTACCGTGGTCAGGCTCATAGAACCTGAGTATGAGCTTGAGTATCGTGGACTTCCCTGAGCCTGGAGGGCCGGCTAAGAGGAGTTTCTCGCCAGGCCTAACCCTGAAGCTGACGTTCTTAAGTGCTGGCTTGCCCTTGACGTAGGAGAACGTTACTGAGTTAAATACGACCTCACCCCTCAGCGATGCCGGCCTCACCCTTCCCCTGCGTTGTTCGGAAGCCTTCCCCATGTCTATTATCTCAAAAACTCTGCTAGCTGCGGCTAACGCTCTCTGTGTCGCACTAAGCATGAAGCCGAAGGCCCTCATGGGCCACATTAGGAGCGACAAGTACGTTATGAATGCTGTTAACTCACCGACGCTCAGCGCGCCAGCGGAGACTGCATATCCCCCGTAGTAGAGTATAGACGCCATCGAGATGCCTAGGATTAACTGCGACGCGTTACCGTAGATGGCCCTTACCTTAGCTGCCCTTAGGTTTAAGTCCGCGAACTTGTTGTTCTCCTTTTTAAACTTACTTATTTCCGTTTCCTCCAGGGTCAGGGACTTCACGGTCTTAATTCCGTTTAGGTTGCTCGTAACTATGGACGCGAGAACCCCTAGTTGTTGCCTGATCGTATCGTAGATGGGTCGAATAGTCGTGGTGTATTTAGCATTCACCGCGGCCATCAAAGCCAGCGCGACCAAAACAATATAAGAAAGCCTAGGACTCATCGTAAACATGTAGTACAGCGAGATGCCGGCAGTGAATGATAGGTTAACCACATTCCGTACCTGCCATGAAAGAACCCTAGCTAACCTATTCGTGTCGTTAGTGATTTTCGAGATTATCTGACCAGCCGCAACCTTATTGAAGAACTCCATGGACTGCTTATGCACGGCGGCGAAAGCCTTAACCCTTAAGTCATGGGCGAGTCCTTGAGAAAGGCGGGCAGTCATGTCCCTAGTTACGTACCAAGATAAACCACCTAAGACGACCACACCAAGGATCATCAGTGAGTACCTCACCGTATTGTTGAGGTCACCTTTAGAAACACCATAATCTATGGCATACCTCAGTAACAGGGGTCCCAAGCTAACAGTGTAAGCGTAAGTAATAACGGCAATAGTGGATGCCAGCAGTAATTGCCACCTCCTTAGCAGGCACTTAATCAACCTAACGAATACGTTCTTACCCTTGTTAGACATCGTTACTAGCACCCGCTCGATTCCTAAAAAGTTTTTATCAAATCTTAAAATAATTTGGGCGCAGTACGTTTCACTTCAATAAACTATGAGGACTCACCCATTTATGATATTAAAAAGGAACGCCCTCAACACTTTCAACTTCTTACAAAGAAAAACGTATATGTCTTGACGAGGGGTAAATGATGTGGCCTCTATAAAGGTGAGGCGGATATGCTAGTTGCTGTCCTTATAGGAACGGGAGGTTCGGAGGGAGTTCCCGTACCAGGTTGTGTTTGTCCTGCTTGCAATGAAGCACGCATCTACCACTTCGCTAAAAGGCGTACTGCCTCGGTCTTTGTAACGAGTTACGGTACTTCGATAATGGTTGACATGAGTTTGGACGCATCCGAGTACGTTGAGGAGATGTATCTGGACGCGGTTCTGATAACTCATTGGCATCACGACCACATAGCAGGTCTCTATAAGTTCAGGTGGATCGAGAAGCCTGTAGACCTGTACGCTCCTTCAGGCGATGTTGACCCTGAGATAAGGCACTTCCCCAAGAGCTTACGCATTAGGTACGTTAAGCCCTTCGAGAAAATTGACTTAGGTGACATGGAGGTTACGCCCCTCCCCCTTAACCATACCATCGAGACCTTCGGCTACTTAATTGAGGTGGGTAGGAAGGAAAACATAGCTATTCTCTATGACACCAAGCTGTTGCCTAAGGAAACTGAGGAGCTACTTAAGAAGAAGGGGGTCAGGGTTGCCCTAATTGACGCCACGACAGCACCCGGTTCTCACGACCCTAAACACAATAACGTGGACGAAGCGGTTGAGATAGGCGAGAGAATAGGGGCTGAGGAAATAATCCTAACGCATATATCCCACAGGAACTTACCCTTCAGTAGGTTGGTTAAGTACGTGAGGGAACGGTGGGACAACGTTTACGTATCGTATGATGGCATGATGGTTTACGTGGTGTAAGTAATTAGCGGAAGAATTTTCTAAGATATTCAGAAGTAATTCAAAGGGCAACAAAATTGAGTCAAGAATCCTTCCGCGCACTCAACTCATTTATAATTAAGAAAATGGCTGAGACCCGCACACCAGGATTAAGTATAGCCCTAATACGTGATGATGAAGTAATCTACGCTAAGGGATTCGGCTTTAGGGACGTGGAGGCAACGAAGCCAGCCACCCCCAGAACAATCTACGGCATAGGCTCAATAACGAAGTCCTTCACAGCCCTAGCAATACTTCAACTAGTCAGCGAGGGTAAGGTCTCGCTGGATGATCCCGTAACTAACTACGTTGATGTGGATATAGACCATCATGAAAGTAAGGTAACCATCCATCATTTACTAACGCACTCGTCCGGCATACCGGCGCTCGGGTATGCGGAAGCATTAATAAGCGGGTTACTGGGCTCGAAGCGTGAGTGGTTGCCCATAGCTAAGCCAGAGGACATAATACCTTTCATGGAGGGAGCGAGTAAGTGGGCTGTCGCTAAGCCGGGAAGCAGGTTCTTCTACCTCAATGAGGGGTATGTGCTCCTAGGCAAGATCATCGAGTCGGTAACAGGCATGCCTTACCGGGAGTACGTGAGGGAGAATATCCTGAAGCACCTTAAGATGGCGAGGTCATACTTCACTAAGGAGCGCGTAGCAAGCGATCCAGACGTGGCTACGCCCTACATAATAATGAAGGACGGCGAGCTAAGACCCAGTCGTTTCCCATATGGAATAGAGGCTGACGGTGGGCTTCTGAGCAACGTGCTGGATCTAGCGAACTACATTAAGATGTACCTAAATGATGGAGTATTTGAAGGTAAGGAAATCGTATCAAAGGAACTCTTAGAGCTTATGTGGAAGCCATACATCAAGTTAAACTTCGAGATATTCGGAGGAGACGCGTACGGATATGGTTTAATGATACACCCCAACTTCCCAGGCGGAACACTAATAGGGCACGGTGGCTCCGTGCTAGTATACACCGCGTACATAGGCTTCATACCCAGTAAGAGAGTAGGCGTTGCAGTGCTATCCAACGCTTCCGGGTACCCACCCTCAAAGATAGGTATGTACGCACTCATGCACCTCACGGGAAGAGACCCCAAGAAATTACCGTTCATACAGGAAGAAGAGACATACTCGAAACTAATTGGCGTGTACGAAGCGTTCAAAGGCACGATGAGGGTTAAGGTATTCAGGCTAGGTAACTTCCTAGCAGTGGAGGAGATAAGCGAGTTTGAGGGCGTGCCATCGCCGCTAGTACCAGTCAAGGTAAGTGAGGACTACGCAGAATTCTACACTATAGGGTACTACGGTTCCAAAGTGCCAGTAATATTCGAGATAAAAGACGGGCGCGTGGAGCTACTCTACGAGAGATACAAGTTTGTCAAGAAAGGGCAGGAACCTTAAAGCATCGCTTCTCTCAATAGACTAAAGCATGTCGTAAAGAAATCAGCAATGGGACTTCTAATCATCGAATCATCGAAGAGCGCTCTCATCATCAACCACGCAAGATTACTATCATTTTTAGGGTTATAACTGAATTAACTCAGTCAAGTCCGAGGTGGGTGTGCGGATGCGGGTGTACAGCGAAGTCCTCTCACGCTGGGTAACCGTCCCTGATGAGCCCAAGAAAATAGTGTCGTTAGCCCCAGCAATAACGGAGACGCTCTTCATGATTGGCCTGGGAGATAGTGTCGTCGGCGTCAGCAGGTACTGTAGTAAGCCACCTGAGGCAAGGAGTAAACCGAAAGTTGGCGCTTACCTAGACGTTAACCTTAAACTCCTTAAGCTTCTCGACCCGGATCTCGTACTCGTAACTACTGGTGCGCAACGCACCATATACTCATCGCTAGAGGCCGCTAAGGTGAGGTATTTCCCAATACCGCTACCGGTAAGCGTGTATGGTGTGATTGACTTAGTCATAACTACCAGCATGGTTGTCGGGAGGGTTGATGAAGGGAGGGAGCTAGCCGAGAAGATAAATGAGGAACTACATAGCATTAAAACACCCTGGGCTAAGATGCGGGCGTACTACGAGGTTGATCTCGGTGGACCCGTAACTATAGGGGCACATACGTTCGTGGATCATGCATTACGCTTCATTAACTTAGAAAACATAATGCATGACATCAAAAGCTCCTACGTAACCCCTAACTATGACTTAGTAGCGGAAAGGGATCCGGATGTAATAATCGTTGAGTCGGGTAGTGAGGTGAAACCGGACCTGAGGTTAGTTCTCAAGAGGTTTGAGGCTGCAGGATTAACGCACATCAACGCCGTACGCAGGAACAGGGTGGTGTTGCTGGAGCACAACACGTTATCGCATTATGGTCCATCACTACCTAAATCACTGAGGAGGGTTGCTGAGGCTGTAGCGATAACGTTGGGGAAGGGTGTGTGATGCATTAATGCTCAAGATAATCGTGCGCTCCCGAAGTGATGCGTCAGCAGTCAAACACGCACTAGCTAAGTTTTACGGGGCGGAAGGCTACGAAATAATCAGTTTAGGAGGCCTTCGCGGAAGCAGGTTACTTGAAGCATTATGTGAGGAACTAAGCAAGAGAAACGCATACATAGTCGCTCTGCTAGGCAGGGAGGATATTGCGGGGGACATCACGTGCCCATACATGTCCCCGCTAGCAACGGTCGTGGTAATGAACAAGAGAAAGGTAAGGAACGCACGGCAACATGAAATAATCAGCGCCGTCAATACGGGGAAATCAATAATCCGGAGTAGGGTGACCTGGGATCCAAGACACCGGGTCTACAGGATAGGGAAATGTGAAGGATGCTGTGACCTACCATATCCTAAGGACGAGGTTAGTGATCCTTTCCTAATCTACGGGGATGGCGTAAGGAAGCTGTCTAAGGTACTAGGTAAGGAGGTACGTGGTTCATTACTGCTAGTCAGGAGGTGGGCGGGAGAACACATAGTATTTGTTAAGGAGGAGCCTGCTTTCAGAATAAGGTTCAGTGATGACCTTGACCAACCTGTAACTGTATTGGAAGAACGTAAGGCTGAAGTAGATCGTCTCGAGGGAGTTGACCTTACGAAGGTTGCTGAGGGCAATAAGGAAGTTATGGAGGTCATGAAGGAGATATCAGTAAGGTACTTACGGAGCCTGAGCGGAGACCCGGATAACGTAGTGGTGCCTGTATCGGGAGGAAAGGACAGTGCAGCATCGTTAGCCCTGGCTGTTAGTGCGTTCGGCAGTAAGAACGTCACGGCAGTATATGTTGATACGGGGGTGGACTTCATAAGCAATAGGGAAGTTGCGGAGAAACTTGCTAAGGAACTAAGTGTACGTTTAGTTACTGTGGAAGCCCCTGTAGGCACTTTCCTGCGTGAAGGTCGGGAACCTTTCCCAACTCACGATAATCGATGGTGCACGAAGTTAAAGCAGAAAGCCCTTAAGGAGTTCCTTGAGGGACTACACGGTACCGTCACCGTGGTTGTAGGTGATAGGGAAGTTGAATCCAGAGGGAGGTCACACGCTCCCTACGCTAGGCGCGAGGGCCGGTTCACGTACCTATACCCGATTAAGCATTGGTCCACAATATCTGTCCAGGTCTTCAATCAGTTAATAGGCCTACCTGAAAACCCGCTTTACTGGGAAGGATTCTACAGGACCGGGTGCTATGTTTGCCCATCCCTGCGTTCCTGGGAGATTTACGTCTTGCTGAACTCTGCTAAGGGGATTGAGAAATATGTTGACGATGTCAAGTTGTTTGAAAGGTTTCAGCGTGGTCTTAGGAAGCCCTAATAAGGTTGTAGTGAAGATGGACGGGGTACTGTAATGCAGCTAGCTAACTGGAGGCTGATAAGGGAGCTACTACTAACGGTTGATGCTGCGTTGGAGTTAGTTGACATTAGGGATCCTATATCCACGAGAAGCAGAAGGTTAGAGAAGCTTGCGGAGAGATCCGGTGTACCCTTAATAATAGTGCTCAACAAAGCTGACCTAGTGCCTATATCCGTAAGTAAGGAGTGGAAAAGGTACTTCGAGGATGAGGGTTACCCGGCAGTGTTCATATCCGCGCAGAAAAGGATGGGTACCCTAGTACTTAGGCGTGTACTTAAACGCGTTGTTAAGAATAAATCGCCCCTCACTGCCGGCATATTCGGCATCCCGAAGGTAGGTAAGTCAACACTGATTAACACGCTGAAGGGGAGGCACTCAGCCTCTACGTCTCCGTACCCAGGGTCCCCTGGATACACGAAGCGCGCACAAACCTTCAGGATAGGTGAGGGTGTCTACCTAATAGACACTCCCGGGCTGGTGCCTCCGGAGGGTGGAGGTATCGAAAGTAAGATTCGCGAGAAACCCGTTGATTCCCTAGAAAACCCTGTGGCCATGGCCGTGGAGCTGATAAGAAAGATACTTAAGTACAGTCCAAACGCCTTCAAGGAAGCCTACGGTATATCAAGCACTAACCCCGATACGATACTGCGTGAGTTAGCCTTAATGCGGGGATGGGTGTACCGGAAGGACAAGGAACCCATAATCCAGGAATCCGCTAAGGCTGTCATACGTGATTACCTGAACGGTAGAATACCGTTTTACGTCACGCCTCAACAACTCTTAGGATATCGTCCTCGTCTAGCTTGGTCACCCGCAAGTAAGAGTCACTGACGTTCTTTAAGCTCCTGTTCTCACCCATAACCATTACCGTAACTAATCTAGCGTTAGCAGACCTAAGTTTTCTCGTAATAAGGAGGTCGGATATGTTGTCCTCCCCATCAGTTATGAGTATCACGTCCGCAACTCCCCTAACCTTAGGACCCCTAAGGTCATCACACGCTGTTGCGACGGCTTTAGTGATGTCTGTCCCGCCACCGCTTTTGACTCTAGAGAGATACTTTAAGAGGTCAATTACTTCGTCAGATCTCATGCGCTTAGGGACGCACGTAAGTGCGTGTGGTATTCCATCAAAGAACCTCAGAAAGAAGTCCCTGCCCTCACGCCTAGCCTTAATCAGTAAGGCTAAGGCGGTGGCTTTTGCCCACCTAATTTTCTTGCCCTCCATGCTGCCGGACTTATCCACGAGGACGTAGAGGGGCCCTATGTCCTTCGGTATTAATTTCTCGTAAAGTAGAAGCTTAGACTCGATATATTTAATCCTGAAGAGGAGTTTCGGTAAGGCCAGTTCTGTCGGGACTATTCTCTCTAAGTCGCTACCTATGTCATAGCCCCTGAGCTCACCCCTGCTGAACGGCATGACCTTACGCCTAACTTTCCTAGCTATCTTAGGGAGTAGGGAGAGCACCTCAAGAAGCTTCTGCACGTCAGCGTTCCTAGCAAGCCTGATTACGTCATCTCCACGCTCCTCAAGGTCAAATACCGACCCCGTCCCTGTCTGCGTTCCAAAAGCCACTAATTGCTGTAATTTCTTAATACTATGTGCTTCCTTAGCAACTTGCCTCAATGCCCTCCTCACCACAGCATTTAGTGAGGGCTCAGATACGCTGGCCTCGGCTTGCTCCTTATCAAGCAGTAGCCCTTCCTTGGAGAGTTCCCTGCTTAAGGTATCTATGAATGAAGCTGAAACCAATGTGCTTATTGTGGAGTTCGCTATCGTTGAAAGCCGCAGGTGTTGGAAGTCCTCTGACTCCATAATCGATTTCAGTATGCGGTACGAGAGTTCGCTCTCCCCCGCAACATCTTGGGCGGGGAGAAGTATGGGGTACGGCAGGTAGAGGGCGTAGAACATATCTATAGCGAAGTCCAAGTTACCTAGGGCGGTACATACCCTGCCTAGCCTCTTGGAGACTGAGAGAACCTTCTCACCTCTATAGATAGCGACGGGGTCGTCGTGCTTAATCCCGCGGATGAGGGCCGGCATAACTTACTTTATCCTCCTACTAATTGCTCTCTCCACATCACTTATCAGGGTGATCACGTCCTCAGCAACCTTACGTACTCTTGCGTCGCTACATTCATTCATCATGCTGCGCACCTTCTCCTTAGTTACCTCTAGGTCCTTGAGGATTAGTTTGAAGCGTGAGGTTAGGTACCTACTATTCACGCCTTGAAGTGATATTACGTAGTTCATGACTTCCCTCACGTTATTTCTGATTTCCTCCAACTCCTTGAGGTACTTATAAGGTGTTTTCAACTCTTCTGAGAGAATCATGTTTACCTTATCAAGCTCGTCCCAATCCCTTGGTATCACGTACTTAAGCACTATAAGGTCACGCTCATCAGCGTAATCTCTGCCTTCGAGGACTGCGTTCGCGGCAATTAGCTTTAAGGACTTGCCCTTCCTCCTGTCGGTGACCTTCACGCCTCGACTCTCGAAAACCGCGAATAGCTTGACGAGCTTCCCCTTAATAGGCTCCAGATCCACGTTAAGCACTTTCTCATGAAGTGCCCTCAAGTCAGTGATGCTCATCACGCTTGATCCATCAAGACCTCCTCTAAAGTACATGGCTCTCTCAAATTCCCATGACTTAAGCAGTAAGTCACTCCAGAGATCCTCGGGTACAGGCCTTACGAAGTGCCTCACCGTGAACCTATCGTAAAGTGCCTCGACCTCAGGATCGTCAGGTACTTCATTGCTGGCGCCGAAGAGCGACCAGAGCGGCACGTCCATCTCCGTGAAGCCGTCGTATAGCACTCTCTCCTGTAGGAGAGAGTTAAGCGCATTGAGAATTGCGGAATTAGCCTTAAAGATTTCATCTAGGAACGCTATGTCAGCTTCCGGAAGCTTACCCTGAGTAAGCCTAACGTACCTTCCTTCCTCCAGTAACTTTATATCTAAAGGACCGAATAGCTCTGCAGGTTCGGTAAACCTCGTCAAGAGGTACTTAAAGAACTTAGCGTTGAGAAGCTCAGCAGCTCGCCTAACTAAGGCAGACTTAGCGGTCCCTGGCTCACCTATTAGGACGGCATGCTCACGGGAAAGGAGAGTTAACACTATCACCTTAGCTTCCTCCTCCCTGCCCACAAACGGTGATTGAAGTCTGTCCAGGAACCTCCTAAGCTTCGCTGTAGCATCCACAGTACCCACCTCTTCTGGAGTAACTAGTCTTCACACCGCTAAAAAGGAGTGTGTTACGCCACTTACGCGGCGATGAACCAGAAATAAAAATAAACCCCAGAGTAATGAGGTTACTGCGGAGATGGTGGGGCCGTAGTTTAGCTTGGGAGAATGCGGGGTTCGGGTCCACCCCACACGGACGGCGGAAGTCCCCGTGGTCCGGGGTTCAAATCCCCGCGGCCCCACCACATTGAGTTACTCCCTAAGCTCGGTGTTTACTCTTATGTCGTGAGCAGACCCTTAACCCCCTAACCGTCAGGACGTACACTTCAGTAGGGTGTGAACGTGGTGAGCCGCAGAAATCTCTGAGCGGGCAACCACTACATGCATCACACGTGCCCGCCTTAACTATCATTCCCTCCGCTAGTAACACGTGAATGATCTGCACCGCGGTACTCCGCGGAACGCCTACCCTCCTAACAATCTCTCCAATAGTTATGGCTCCCTTAGAACACAGTAAGTTCAAAACCTCCGCAAGGACGTTAGAGCTACTCAAGGGTACTTTCACATCCGTAGATCATAGGTGTGGAGAGCGTTAGTAAATCCTTTCTACTCATGAAGCAAGGCTCTTTAAGCCCCTTTCTCCTAACAGCGTTCATAATAGTACTTAGTCCCCATATAATCTCGCTTAAGACTAGGCTCAAGTGTGTGTCAGTGGTGGGCGGGTTCACGTAGATGTAGGGTATGTTCGCGGTCTCTAAGATCTTACTTAGCTGTATGCTCTTCCTCCTCTCCTTCCCTGGGAAGATTATTACGAGGGAGGACGGGCTTAAGGAGTAAAGTATGGCGTGGAGGAACTGCTCGATGCTATAATACCTGCATGGCATGCAGAGCACTTCATGAAGCTTTAAACATGTGAAGTAAGCAGACACAACCCCAATGTCCTCTCCAACAGTAACAACGTCCCTGCACTCAAGTAGTGTGTGATCCCCACGTTTTACTTCACATATCTCTGGAGGTTGTGTGTCACCCTCAAATAACCACGATAATGCAGCTAGGACTGCCGCGAAATTACCTATTCCGACGGGTAGGGCACCACCGCCATACACTAGCTTTATCACAACATCCGAGACCCTAGCTAAGGGTGATCCCTCATCAGCTGTTACGGAGATTACCCTCCATCCCCTACCACGTAACGCCTCCGCAACCTTAACGACCTCCCGCGTCCTGCCCTTAACTGATATTGCTACTAGGTCGCCCTCACCAACGAATGGGGTCTTAAGCCTAAGTTCGTAGGGGTCAACTGCCAGAAAACTATGCCTACTGACGAGTTGCGCGAAAATCGATGCTGCGTGGGAGTCACCCGCACCCGTAACTAACCCTCTCCTTAACGAAGGCCTCTCTAGCTCTTTGAGGAACTTGAGCTGATCTCTAACCACCTTTTGAATTAACGATAATTCACTCATGATGTACTCACTCAGTGTCACAGCGGAAGACACTTCTCGACCCTCCCACTTAAATTAATAGTGCCTAAGTTACTAATACTGCTCGTGGCGTACTAATCATGCCTGGAAGGAGTGAGGAATTCGTGGTCAAGGACTCAGAGGGCATCTTGATTAAGTTATCAGTGGTGCCTAACTCGAGGAGCCAATGCGTAGAACCCGGCTATGAAGGAATAGTGATTAGGTTGAAAAGCCCGCCCGTTAAGGGTAAGGCCAACAACGAACTCGTGAAGTTTCTGAAAAAGCTCCTCAAGAAATCTGTATCGATGGTTTCTGGCTTCACTAGCCGTGAAAAAGTGATTCTAGTCAGGAATGCGGATACTGACTACGTAATGGAGAGGTTAAAGGAAGTTCAATGCACTTAACACAACTCATTCCCGGAAACCATGGTGGGTTAACCAGCATTACACATCAAAAGACAGTACCTCACCGTTGGTCGGGAAGTACACGTTCTCAGCGCCAACAACGTCCTCAAGCACCTGCTTAAATTCCTGACCCACATCCTCACCGCTATGTACCAGCACTATCTTCTTAAGCCCGCTCACTTGCTTAGCAAGCTTAAGTAACCCGTCCTGCCCGGCATGGCTTGAGAAGTCAAACCACATTAGCCTAGCCTTCATTAATCCCCCGTTATTACCGAAGACTCCCGTCTCTAGGAGTTCACGACCAGGTGTTCCCGGCGCCTGGTACGACACTAGGTATACTGCGTTCTTAGAGTCATTAGCGATTTTCTTCATATAGTATTGCGCGGGTCCACCCTTAAGCATGCCTGCCGACGACACCACGACGTTTCCCTTACCCTTCACGATTCTCCGCCTATCCCCAGAGTTTCTCACAGCTCTAAACTCACTTAACGCCTTGGCCACAAGTCCATACCTGTTGATGTGTTCCGGATGACTCACGATGATGTTGCTTATTACACGAATCATGCCGTCGTAGTACACCGAGGCGTCCGGCATTTTCTCGTAAAGCAGGGCCAGTATCTCTTGGGAGCGTCCCAAGCTGAAGGCCGGCACAAGGACGTTACCTCCTTGGTCAACGACTTCTCTCACAGCATCAATGAATTCCTTCTCGGTCTCCTCCCTCGGTGGGTGTATCGAGTTACCGTAGGTACCCTCAATTATCAGCACGTCAGCAGTGATTCCCTCAAGGTCAGCACCCTTAACTAACCTAGTGTCCACGGTGTTAACGTCACCCGTGTACAGCACCTTAACCCCATCGAGATCAACTAAGATCATAGCGCTACCAGGTATATGGCCAGCATTGATTAACCTAATACTGAAGTCCTCAAACCATAGTGTCCTGCCATAATCAGTAAGTATTACATTATCCATCATCGTGTTAAGGTCTATTTCCTCGAAGGGCAGGTAGTAGCCAGATAACTTCAGGAAGTCCTTTATCATGACCTCTCCGAGCTCCTTTGTTGTGGTTGTCATTACTAACGGCACCTTGGAGGTTGTGAACATCATTGGTGTTGCTCCTATGTGGTCTAGGTGTGCGTGCGTCACCGCCATAGCTGTCACGTCAGCGGGCCTTATGTGTAGTGGTAACTGCGGCTCATCCTTCTCATTAAAGTTTACACCGTAATCTAAGAGCACGTAACGGCCGTCCCTACCAACGGCTACGGCCGCCCTACCTACCTCACGACCGCTTCCCAAGATCCTTACTTCTAACTTACTCAACCCTCCTAACACCTGAGAAAACCCTTTATTCTGGCAGGTAATAAGCTGAACTGAGGTCGTGATGAGTATGTTCTCGATGAATCCGAGGGATCTGAAGCGGGCGATGAAGCGGTTAGGTATTGACGTGAGGGAGCTTGAGGGTGTGCGCTCGGTAACTATAACTCTGGAGGATAAAGAGCTAATCATAAGGGCGCCTCAAGTAATCGTGATGAAGGCGCAGGGACAGAAGATCTACCAGATCATGGGCGGGAAGGAGGAGGTACTTGAGAGGGCGCCTGAGATTAAGGAGGTGAAGTTCTCTGAGGAGGATATACGCTTCGTAATGGAGCAAACCGGCGTAAGTAGGGATGAAGCCATCAAAGCATTAGAGGAGGCGGACGGTGACATAGCTCAGGCAATCCTACTGCTAACATCCGGTGAGTGAAGGTTAAGGTCATAGATGCAGTGAAGTAGCGTTTCGTAGTGCGCTAATCAGCGACTTGGGGTCCTCCTTAAGCGACAGTATTAACGGGATACCCTCCCTATCAGCTAGCCTGATCGCCAGCGGATCCACCTTCCTAGAACCGTGGAAGACGACGGCTGCCGGCTTCACCGGCGCAACTCTCACGGCTATCATTGGTGAACGCCCTAGGTGCACTTTAGTGAAGACTAATGCTCTTCGACTGGTCGTGCCCATTATTTGCCAGAACTCATTACCACTCATCGTCTCTATAGCTCCGATGCTATCAATTATTGTGTAACCGTAAAGCTCAAGACGTGGGTTGGCGTGCGAGTTAACGATAATGCCCTCAACAACGTCAACGAGTTCGGCTAGCGTTAACGGTATGCTGAGTTCTCTAGCATCCAGTATCGCACCAACATTTATGCTGAGGGACCTAGCAAGCTGCTTCACGGTTGCCCAGTCCCGTTTAGAGTCTATGAGTAATAAAGCATCAACGAACCTACGAAGGAACTTAACCCCTGGGGAGCGCCTCCCTTTCTCGTAATCACTAATGACTGACGCACTTATCCCCATTATCCTGGCTAGCTCCTGTTGCGTGGCGTTGAATATCTCCCTCCAGCGACGAAGTGCTGAGCCGTGCTCGTTACTCATAACGATGTCTCCAGCAATTCTCTTCGCTATTATTTCACGCACGTAGTCACTTACCAATATTTATTTCCCCGAGAGATTAGGGTTGAAATGAGAAAAATTTAACGGATGTCGAAGGTCTCATTAAGTCACACTATGGGCCACTTAATGTTGGGTTCGACACAAACTCCCGCGCGCTCGAATAACTCCCTCGCGTGTTTCTGGACGTCCTCTAAAACCTTCTCCTCATCCATAGTGAGCACCTTCCTATTTCTCATTATTATCTTACCGTCTATTATCACGTCGGTAACGTCATCACCGTGAGCTGCATACACTATGTGTGAGATCGGATCATTCATGGGCATTAGCTTGGGGTCCCAATAGTTAATGACGATAATGTCAGCCTTCTTGCCTACCTCTATGGACCCTATTTCATTTTCGAGGCCTAGGGCGCGAGCACCCCTTATGGTGGCCATCTCTATTACGTCCTCAGCCCTAATGACCTCGGCATCGCGCTTCACTGCAGGCTGTAGCAGTGCAGCTATCTTCATTTCCTCTATGAGGTCGTAATTGTCGTTACTTGGCCCGCCATCACACCCTAATGTGACGTTCACTCCCGCCTTCAGCATGTCGGCGACCCTAGCTATGCCGGAACCGAGCTTGGAGTTGCTTGATGGGTTATGACTAACGTGTGTTCCGGTCTTAGCCAGGAGCCCTATTTCCTCATCACTCGCCCACACGACGTGCACTAGGACAACGTTGGGTCCAGTTAACCCAACCCAGTGAGCGAACTCCACAGGCTTCTTATTGAAGACCTTCGTCATGTATTCAACGTCCTCAGGAACCTCAGCTAAGTGCATCGTTATTCCCGTGCCAAGCTCCTTGGCCTTAGCCGATATCTCCCTATAGAGCTCAACACTCACCGCTCCAGGAGTTCTTGGACCATACCAAACGAATATCCTGCCATCCCGCCCGTGATACTTCCTATAGAGTCTCTCCGTGTCTCCCATACTTTGCTCTCCGCTCTCTATTAAGCCGGGATGAAGTGCGTTCTCCTCTAACGCGTAGCCAGTCATATCCATTACGTGTCTAGCTATCGCCGCCCTTAACCCCACGTCATGCACTCGCTCAATTATGCGGTCAGGCCCATACCTCCCGACCATCCCTGTTTCAAGGAACGTCGTCGTTCCGGTCTTTATCATCTCCAACATCGTGAGGGAGGCGGCAGCTAACGCATCATCCGCCGTCATGTTGCCTTGAAGAGGCCATACACACTTAGTTAACCAAGGAATCAGCCTCTTGTAGTTTGCGCAGGCCTTGAGCATGCCCTGCACTAAGTGCACGTGTGTGTCGACTAGGCCAGGCATTATTATTGAGCGAGGCGCATTAATCTCCTCCTTCGCCTTGCCCTTGAAGTCCTTATCAAGCTCCTCACACTTACCGACCGCTATTATGCGACCGTCTTCGATGGCGACGCAACCATCCTTAATAATTTTTCTGTCCTTATCCACGGTTATGACAAACTTGCCCCTCACGTAAATATCGGCCAATGATACCCCCTTTTAATTTAGGCATCATATATAAATCCTTATTTTCTCATTGCTCAGTTTAACACACAAGTGAGGTATTTAACCATGGGTAGTGAGGGTGCTACAACGAAAACGTTAAGAAAGGATTACTCCCCTCAGACCCTGCGTAACATTGTGCTCGCCGCTCAGGGCAAGGTGAAGGCCGACCTAATAATAACTAACGCTGACCTAGTTGACGTAGTGGTCGGCGACATAAGGGAGAAGGTTAACATTGCAATATGGAATAACTACGTGGTCCGCGTAGGGTATTTTGACGTGGATAAGTATAGGGGACCGAACACCATTATAATGGATGTCAAAGACGCCGAGATGGTAACGCCAGGATTCATAGAGCCGCATGTTCACATAGAGTCCTCTCTACTTACGGTGCAGGAATTCAGTAGGGCAGCCCTAATCCACGGAACGACGACGGTAGCGGCTGATCCACACGAAATTGCGAATGTCTTAGGCGTTGATGGGATTAAGATGTTCATTGAGGAATCACGTTATGTTCCCCTCCGAGTTTTCTTCTACGTTCCCTCATGTGTGCCGCCGACTAAGGCAGGACTCGATACTGTGGGCTCAACAATAACAGCTGATGACACTGAGGAGTTGATGAAGGAGGAGGAAGTGATAGGTTTAGGGGAGGTAATGGACTTCCTAAGCGTAATCAACGCTGACGAGGAGATAATGAGGAAGATATCATGCGCGAAACTAGCTGGCAAGGTAGTCGATGGTCACGCACCCCAGCTGCCGGAGGACATGCTAGTACCTTACGCGGCCTCCGGGATCGAAGGCGATCACGAGTCAGTCTTCATAACGGAGGCACTGATGAAGCTCAGGAACGGGATGCACGTGCTCGTCAGGGAGGGATCAGCGTGGAAGGATCTAGATGAGCTTTCAAAGATACTTACGTATATGCGCATCAACACGAGGTACCTAGTTTTTGCCAGCGATGACATCGAAGTTACTGACCTAGTCGATGAAGGACACCTTGACAGGATCCTCAGGAGGGCTGTCTCATTAGGGATAGATCCGATAACGGCTGTTCAGATGGCAACGATAAATGCGGCAGAATACCTAAAACTACCGGAGATAGGTGCAGTAACTCCAGGAAGGTTCGCAGACATAGTGGTTCTAAAGAACTTCAGGCAGTTCGAGATAAGGGACGTGATAGTGAACGGCAAGGTAGTCGTTCATAACGGAAAGTATATGGCAACAAGTCCTAAGCGCTACAGGTTCCCTGAGAAAGCCTATAAGACCATGAACATAGGGCGTAGAATCCAAGCGGAGGACCTAATGATAAAGGCACCGATAAGTGGAGGGAAAGTAAAGTTCCTAGCGATCCGGGCTGTCCCTGGGAAAGCAATAACGAAGAAGGAGATCATAGAAGCAAACGTGAATGAAGGCATTATAGAACTACCTACCGGCGACACCGCGTACATAGCAACTATAGAAAGACACCACGCAACAGGCAACATAGGCAAGGGAATAGTTGTTGGCTTAGGCCTAAAGAAGGGCGCGTTAGCACAAACAATAGCTCACGACGTCCATAACGTAGTAGTCGTCGGTAAAACACTGGACGAGATGGCAAAAGCTGTTAACGAACTAGTAAAGATGGGAGGAGGCATGGTTGCCGTACTGAACGGCGCGGTGATAGGGTCAGTGAGGTTACCTATAGCTGGGCTAATGTCTGATAAACCCTTCGAGGAGGTTTACGAAGAGCTGGAAGCTTACAGGAAGGCCCTCATGGCCATGGGGATGAACTATCATGAATGCTTCATGACGATAGCACTACTCCCTCTACCAGTGATCCCTGAAGTCAGGGTAACGGATAAGGGAGTGGTAGATGTCCTCGCAGGGAAAATCATAGATCCTATCCTAGAGGTTAAGGCAGAGGAGTGAGGGGGAAGCCTTGGGTTCCCTCCTAATACGGGATGCTAGAGTACTTATCAATGGTAACTACCTGCGGGAGGCTAATATTCACGTAGCGGACGATAAGGTAGTGAAGATAAGCGCTCATGACACTGAATTAATCGTTAATCAGTACGACAAGGTTATTGATGCCAAGGGATTAATAGCGGTGCCGGGCGGTATAGAGATCCACGCACATATTTACGACCCAGACTACACGCACCATGAAGATTTCTTCACAGGCTCGCTGGCGGCAGCGTATGGCTCCATAACAACAATATACGACATGCCCTTGAGAATGTATGTTGAAGACCTTAAGACACTGGAAATAAAGGTCAAGGAAGGATTACGTAACTCAGTAATCAACTTCGGCATCATAGCCGGAATGATGAACGAGAAGAATATCGGTAACATAAAGCAACTGCGTGACGCAGGGGTAAAGGCGTTTAAGTTATTCACTTGCAAACCCTTCCGCCCAGCAAGTGACGCTGGGATAACGAAGGTCATAGAAGCCGTTAATTCAAACGATGGAACCGTAATGATTCATGCCGAGGACGACGCCATCCTAGATTACCTCATCGAAAAGTACAGGAAGTTAGGGAGGGATGACCCAATAGCCCATCATGAGTCAAGACCAGCCGAAGCCGAGGTCTCAGCCGTAGCAAGAGTACTCATTATCGCGAAGATGCTGAACATGCGTATACATTTCGCACACAT
The DNA here is from genome assembly GCA_027023255.1 of Desulfurococcales archaeon. Taxonomy (GTDB): domain Archaea; phylum Thermoproteota; class Thermoprotei_A; order Sulfolobales; family NBVN01; genus WAOL01. Next base: position 48,311 of record JALVVU010000007.1, on the reverse strand, counting down.
ATCAGCAGGTCTAAGCGCAAGGCTCATCAGGAAAGCCAAGGAAGCCGGTGTACAGGTAACTGCCGAGACCTGCCCCCATTACCTACTATTCGCTAAGGACGACGTCATGAAGTGGGGTAATTACCTTAAGATGAACCCGGCACTGAAAACGAAGGATGACGTACGGGAATTATGGAGGGCCCTAGCGAACGGGACTATAGACGCCGTCACTTCCGACCACGCTCCCTCACCGCGTGATGAGAAGGAAGTTGATGTGTGGAGTGCTTGGGGAGGAATACCTGGGGTAGAGACGATGTTCCCAGCAATATTCACGTATGGTATCAAGAGGCTCGGACTACTGACGATTGAGAGGTATGTTGAGGTAACATCCACTAACCCGGCTAAGATAATGGGTATTTACCCAAGGAAAGGTACCTTAACCGTAGGCTCGGATGCGGATATAGCGCTGATAGACCCTAACTTAACGATTAAGGTCAGGCCGGACGTGCTTCACCATAAGGTTGATTGGACCCCCTACGAAGGTATGGAACTATGCGGGTGGGCCAAGCACTTAATAGTGAATGGTAAGGTTGTTATAGAGGACAGGGAGTTCATAAGGGAAAACGTGGGCCCAAGGTACGTGAAGTCATGAGCGAGGAGTTAAGTGGAATAGAAGGACAGGGTGCCACGCATGAACACGGAGTTAGTTCAGGCGTAATAATCACTGTAGGGTTATTCATACTATCGCTAACCCTATTCCTCTCCCCCTTCCTCTCCTATATCGTGGTTGTTCTCGCGGCTATTGCCGTAATGGTTAAGGCCCCAGCAGGGAAGACACTGAAGTACGTGTTGCTGGGCATGACATCCATAGTACTTGCCATGACGTCCGCGGTACTCTCCATGATCGCCGTGATGTTGCCAGCAAAGGAACTACTCTTAGTGTCCCTAATACTTGGGTTCCCATCCCCAATACCGTTATTGCTCCCGATATTTGACATCCTAGGAATCGGGAGGGAGGTACGTGCGGCCCTCGCCGTAGCCTTACTGGCCGCGGGGGTTATTACGTTGCCTCTCTATGGTACGGCCCCTCTACATCTGCAGGATAGTTCAACGACAGAATCCGTGTCAAGCGTTGTCGAGAATGTGGGCTTCCTGGGGCTCTATATCGCGATAGGGTATGCACCGTCATCAACCGCGATAATCGTAGGTTACCTGATACTGATATACGTTGTCATGAGCGGGTTAAGAGCTTACCTTCAAAGAATGACCTAATAGCGGATACTAACTCATTTTCATCCCTGCAGATTCTGTCGTACCTCTCATTAAGTAACTCCCTCAACTTCGGCATCATGTATCTTCTGTCGCAGAGTACCACCACAGCTTCGTCATGTTCGGATCTTATGGCGCGTCCAGCCGCCTGCATGACCTTTATCACAGCTGGTAACTCCATGACGTACGTGCGTGCGGAGGCCCCCACGATTCCCTCCATAACTCTCTCAAAGTCCCTAGCATAGTCGTCTGGCTGTGGATAAGGTACGCCAGCAACCACTACTGCCTTAATTAATGACCTGCCCTTACCGTCGAGTAGCTCTAACCCCTCAGTTATCTTGCCACCTGCTACGCAGTGAACCAATACCTTATCGGTGGTGGAAGCAGCCTTAAGCAACTCCTCATACTTAGTTCCTCTACCTTCCTCGAACTGCTTACCATTAATGACCAAGTACTGCAGGACGTTACTCATGAAGTTGTAGCTAGGATAGACGACTAACGTCACGCCCTTAGGGACAGCATTGAACACTGCCTCGATTAACTTAGCGTACCTCTCATACATCCCCTTACTGCGGTACCTGTAGCTGGAGGTAACGCTGGTTACGACAATATACGCTATATTATGGCGAGGGAACACACGTCCATACTCAGACTCTATGTCGATGTATGTTAGGTTACTCCCGCAAATTGGCGATAATATGTGTGTGGGAGGCATCGTGCCGGACATGAGTAGGACGCCTTTGAACAGTGAAAGCCTCCTCTTGATGAACCCGTAACCTAAGGGAAGCGCCTTAAGAACGCTCACCTCAGACTCTGAAAGGTATCCGTAGGACTGGAAATCAGGCTCTTTTAAGTAGCGGAGGAACTTAACAACCTTACTTAACTTAGTGCTTAAGGCAACAGCGTCCGACACGCTCGGTGCTCTAAGCAATTTCTTCAACCTTATCTCGGCGAGGGCATCCTCCAGGAGAAATAGCGTGCCTTCGCCAGGGAGAACTAGGGTCTTATCCACACGCTTCAGTAGCCTCCCTTTCTGCTCACTAACTATGTCTAAGAGGTTCCTCAGGTAACTTAGAACCTCATCATAGTGCTCACCATACTGCTTAACCTCCTTTAAGGCTTGCTCCACCGTTATACTATCTATCTCCTCATCAACCACGGACTGAGGTATGAGGAGGGTATGGGATTCATCTAAGATTAAGTAGAAGTCATCAGGCCCGACATCAGTGAAGGCTGTGTCAAACACTTCTTCACGAAACACGTAAGGATACGTAACAACAACAAATTGTGAGTCAGGGATTAACCTAGTAAGGGAGAAAAAGGGGCAAACACCAACCTTACTTGAGATCAATGACGTCAGGACGTGGGGATCAAATGATGACTCAGAATTAAGCAATTCCCGCACATCATCAAGCTTCTCATCAATACCGAAGAAATACGGGCACATTCTTCTCATTCTCAACGATTTGCATGCAGCCCAGAAGTCCTCCGTACTCCCACCGCCTGAGTCCTGCGTTAGGGGACACATCTTAGCTGCACTATACACGAACGTGAAGGAGAAACCCGATCTACGTAGCTCCCGTATTACGGGACTCATTTCATTTATCGTCCTGACACCATACAGTACTGGGCTAACATCTGAGTGTGAGATCAACGCGACTATAGTCTTGCCGAAGCCTGTGGGAGCTTTAAGGACTATGTATGTGCCTAAAGACTCCGCCACCCTCTTACAGGCCTCGAGCTGACCCTTCCTTGCTGTTGTGTAAGGGAACCTCATTGTGCCTTACCTTACAGTTACGTGATTTACTTTAGCGACGCTATAATCATGATTACTCCACGGCGAATAAGTGAGATAGCGAGCCCAGCCAGTATTAGGGCTATGACTTTATCCAATAATTGAGAGCCGGACTTGCCGAGTACTTCCGAGAGCTTAGCGCCGCCAAGCATGGAGATGTACGTTAGGAACACGTTAACTGCTATGGCTATTAATGCGTAGGCTACGCCGTGAGCGTACTTGATGTATATTGTTGTGGAGATCGCTGCGGGACCAGCTATTAGGGGAGTAGCTATGGGGACCAGTGAGGGTTTATCCCTGCGTAGCTCTGAAGCGTACCTAATGTCCATGAAGTCAAGAATGGCGACTATCATTAAGAGTATGCCTAGCGCTATCATGAAGTCCTGTATCTCTATGCCGAAGTAACCCATAACGTAATCCCCAACTAAACCGAAGAAGAGCAGGATAATGGTGCCGCCGGTGACACCCCTAAGGACTATTTCCTTGCGTAGGCTAGGCTCGAGACCAGCGGTATTAGCCCCTACGTAAATCCCAAGGGTTATTGGGTCAATTACGATGAAGAGCATTATGATGTCCTGGATTAGGGCGCCTACATTTAGTTCTAAAAACACGACGAATCACCAGCATTCGCACTCAGGATTACCGCGAACCTCGAGCGTGGTGAATTCTCCCCGCTTAAGATCCATGATTAAGAGCCTATTGAATAGCGGTTCACCGATGCCCGTCACAAGCTTGATCACTTCAGCAGCCTGGATAGCGCCTATAACGCCAGGCGTTGGGCCGAGCACCTGTGGCGGTTCCCCTTCATGCTCGCTAGTTATGCCGAGGACACACTTAAGGCAGTGTGTCACCCCCCTTAATACGGTGGTGACCTGCCCGTAGAACTCAGCTATCCCGCCATGCACTAGGGGTTTGGAGTAAATCCACGTTAGTTTATCGAGTGTTAACCTTCCAGCCCAATTATCAAGGCAATCAACAACCACGTCAGCCCGACGTACAAGTTCCTCAAACCTCTCATCCCGCACGTTCATCACGTAAGGCTCGACTTCAACATCAGGATTAAGGCTACGTACCCTCTCGGCCGCGACTAAGGCCTTTAATTTCCCTACGTCATTAACACTGTAAAGTACTTGCCTGTTCAGGTTACTCAGCTCCAGCCTCCCCTCATCAACTAGAAATAGCTTGCCTACCCCAGCAGCACTTAAGTATAACGTAACTGGCGACCCTAATCCCCCAAGACCAGCCACAAGCACTGTCGCCTCACGTAGTCTCTCCTGCCCTTCACGCCCAAGCAACCTCAACTGTCTCAAGTACCTCTCCTCAACCATCCTTCATCCTCTCTTGAAACGTTACCGGAAGTTTAAACATTAGGGGACGCGTCCTTTAATAGTGTAAGGCAGGTTAATGTACCTGAGGTAGTGGATGATGGGTGACGTAGGCCTTAAATACGGTCCAGTGATCTTCGAGGGTGTTTCACCGAACGCAGCATTCATGACGAGAGTGAAGAGATTCATATTGACTGCTAGGACGAAGTACCAAGAGGTCCAGATACTTGAGCTCTATGAGTACGGACGGGCCCTAGTACTTGATGGATACATTCAATCAACGGAGAATGACGAGTTCATATATCACGAATCACTAGTTCATCCCATCACCGTAACGCACCCGCACCCTAAGAAGGCCCTCATTATTGGAGGCGGGGAGGGAGCGACGCTAAGGGAAATCCTAAAGCATTCATCTATCGATGAAGCGGTAATGGTTGATATAGACGGCGAGTTAATTGAGTTCGCAAAGAAGTACTTAGACTTCATGCATCAAGGATCATTCAACGATCCAAGAAGCAAGTTACTAATAGAGGACGGCTACAAGTACGTTAAAGATATAGCACCGAGGAAGTACTTCGACGTTGTTGTGCTAGACCTGACAGATCCATACGGTCCGGAAATCTCGAGAAAACTATATAGCAAGGAGTTTTACGCCATGGTTAAGTCAGTAATGAAAGATGATGGTATAATGGTAACTCAAGCCGGTAACTCCTTCTTCTATCCAAGAACATATGCTAGGGTACTAGAGAATATCAAAGCGAACTTCAGCATCGTTAGAGAGTACTGGGTATGGATACCATCATTCGGGTACGCATGCAACTTCATAGCTGCATCAGACACGCTCGACCCAGCCCTAATGAGTGAGGATGAGGTTAACAGTAGGTTAAAATCACGGAACGTGGAAACAAAGTTCTATGATGGAGCTCTCCACGTCTCCTTCTTTAAAGGGAAGGTATTGCTGGGGAAAGTGCCGGAGGAGTGACGGGTTAGGAAGTAGGTTAAAAGGTAATCAACACTTTTTATGTTCACTCAGGTCTAACCTTACCCCACTTCTCTAGTGCTTCCCTTAGCTCCTTATGCGTCTTAGCATACTCTTCTAGCGGGACGCCACTATAGTATGCCTCTAGGGCTTGACGCACCGCTATTCCTCCGGCCTTGGGACCGCTCGGGTGCCCTGTAACGCCTCCCCCTACCTGTATTAGTATGTCGGAACCCATGAAGTCAAGCAGTTGCGGTAGTACGCCAGGATGGAGCCCTCCTGATGCTACGGGGAGGACAGGCTTGAGGCCATACCACTTCTGTGGTTCCTTTGTCTCGTCACCTTCGGGGTTGAAGTCTTCCTGAGTTATGACGTTCTGTGTTAGCTTCAGTTCCTTCAGGTCCGTTTCCATTTTACCTACGTTAGTCCCTATGTGGATGTGATCCACTCCAGCAAGCCTTGATATCTTAGCTATTAGGTAGAAGCTCACTCCATGTTCTTTCGGCCTAGTAAATGCTGCGTGGAATGCCCTGTGCGCATGTATTGCTAGCTTATAGTCGGCTGCGTGCTCCCTAGCCGTCTGAACCGCTGCCCAGCCGACCGTCAGGATGTCAAGCATTATGAATTCGTTACCGTAATCAGCGACAAGTTTCATCCTACGTAGCATCTCCTCCAGCGTTGGTGCCGTTATGTTGCATAGGTATCCCTTCTTCTCACCGGTCTCCTTCTCGGCCTTATCTATGGCCTTCATCACGGCAGCTAGCCTCTTTTCGAAGCGGTTGAATGGTTGGTTAGTTAGGTTCTCGTCGTCCTTCACTAGGTCCATCCCGCCGCTTAGGATCTCATACGCTGCTTCACCGTACTCTTCTGAAGTTAGTCCGACCTTAGGCTTAGGCACTGTCGCAAGTATTGGGCGCTTATAGACCTTAAGCTTGTCGCGGACGCCGCTAATACCGAATGAGGGTCCAGGGAATGACTTGACGTATTTCTCAGGGAACATTATGTCAAGCACTTTCAAGCTCTTTATGGCTCTCATGCCGAAGATGTTACCCAGTACTGAGCTGAAGAGCTGGGGTATTGACCCAAGTTCAAAGAGGTCTAGAGGGTACGCTACCTTAATTAAGCCGTCCTCACGGACAACGTATGCCTTAGCCATGATCTTACGTACGTGTGGCTTTAGCGTCGTTAGCGTGGTCCAAGTACCGACGCTGCTCTCTGACGCGATCCTTCCTGCTATGTCATCCATTGTGAGACCTTCAGCAGGCTTAGCCTTAAACACCGCAATTAATTCATCGCTGCTTGGCTTATGGTTCCTGTCTACGAACTCGTTATACCATTCGAATCCCATGTTTACATCCCAAGTAAATATCATGGAGGTGACTAATAAGTAGGTTTAACTTAAGGTTGGAATGCAATAGTGAAGAAAAGATCTAGGTGAGGGCGTTTTTACACATTGCTAACTATCTTGACTAGATGCTGGGCAGCCTCCGCAAAACGCTTAGACACTTCAGAGTCCGGATATTTCAGTATGAATGGTGTTCCAGCGTCATTGCATTCAGCTATCCTCGGGTCTAGCGGTATTTCACCGAGGAACTCTATTCCATATTTGCTAGCTATTTCCCTACCGGAGCTCTTACCGAAGATTCTGTAGAACGAGCCACACTTAGGGCAGAGGAAGCCAGACATATTCTCTATAACTCCTAAGGGTCTTATGTTTACCCTCCTAGCAAAGACGATTGACCTACCGACAACGAGGAGCGAAACCTCAGAAGGGATAGTCACAAATACGGCTCCGTCCACTTCCGGAAGCTCCTGAGCAACGGTTAGTGCTTCATCACCAGTGCCTGGTGGCATGTCAATTACTAGGAAATCAAGCTCTCCCCAATTAACGTCTGTCACGAACTGTGTTATCGCGGTAGACTTGATTGGCCCACGCCATATCACTGGTGAATCATCGTCTGGGAGTAGGAAGTCTAGGGACATCACCTTAAGTCCTAGAGGTCCTAGGGCAGGCTCTATACCTTCATCCGACATGATTAGCCTAGTTCCCCTTAATCCCAGCATCTTCGGGGCGGAGGGGCCATGGAAGTCAATATCCATGAGCCCGGTTCTGTAACCTAGCTTCTGGAAGGTTAGTGCAAGGCTGGACGCTATGAAGGATTTCCCGACGCCACCTTTGCCAGACATTATGACTATCTTGTGCCTTATCTTAGACATTCGTTCTTGGAGCTTCTTTTTCCTCTCTAAGTATTCACGCGGCATGTGAATCCTTATCTTACTTGAGGGCGGGTTTGAGGCCATACTCACATCACTACATCTGAGTGTTTTCGTGAGGTTAAAAGTAATTGTGTTAGTACGTGATTAACTCCTCAGATTCTTCGCTGACTTAAGTACGTTAACTCAGCGTACTCAAGCTTAAACGTCAAGGTATACCCATTAATATTTATGACTGCCTTTACAGGGAACTTATACTTAGTCTCGTACCATACGGTAGCGTTAACGTGGTAAGTCTTGTTGTGTACTTTAATAGTGTATGTATATTGTACCTTCACGGTATCTAAAGGCTCCTTAACCGTGGGTATTGTGACCTTGTCGTGCCCGAGGTATTTTGTCTCTACACTTACGTTATGGTTTTTGAGGTTTTCAACGTTAACTAGGAGCATTGAGATATTCTCAACTTTACTTGTGAAGCCCAATACGTCTAACACTGGTTGGATGTAGTAGGCACCGAGGGGTATGACGCCGTGCCCACTCAACACGACTATTTTGGTTTTGTTGCCGGAAGTTCCGCTCTCATTTGTTGGTACTTTGAGTGTCCTGTTGTAGAAGAATATTCTGAACTGCATGATGTCCTTGACGCCGAAGACCGTGCCGTTCAGGTTAACATTACCTCTGACGCCGTAGAATACGTCTAGGGTCGCGTTAGGATTGGGTTTGTTTGTGAAGTATATTTCCTCAAGCGCCTTGTAAAGATTCTCCGTGGCTGGCTTTAGTTGATGGGGTGTTTCCCTCGATGCGTGAGTTACGAGGTAGATCACGCCTACAGCTATGAATACTACTATTGCAGCAGCTATAATTAGGTCCCACCTAACTTTCCTAGTTCTTATAGAGGGTGAAATCCTTGCTTTCTTCTTAACGATTACCTTACCTGCCCCCTTATCTCTTCTTTTTCTTTTCTTGGTCAGTTTGACTCACCTCGCCTCCCCTTCAGCCGCTTCACATAATGTGGTTCAGTATAAAATCATTTTCAGGTTTCGGTAACGTTACACGTAGCGCCTAACCTTGATTACCTGCTCCTCACCTTTCATGCCGTAGGTCATTACTATTAGATCGCCTATTGAGACCTCATCCATCCTGATGAGTTTCTTGAAAGCCTCCTCAAGCCCTTCTTCATGGTTCTTTGTGGGAGTTATTATAGGATTCACTCCCCACAGTATGTTTATTGACCTAGCGACCTTTATGTTAGGCACAGCCACGTAGAAAGGCACGTTGGGTCTTATTGATGCTAGGTGGCGGGCGGTGACCCCCGTTGATGAGTATATTATTATCTTGGCGTTCAAGTCCTCTGCAAGTTCGGCAACACCCTTAGCGTACCTTCTCTTCAGTGGGCCACCCTCCCTGTACGTCCTCACATTTTCACTGGCCTCAGCCTTACTAACTATCCGGCGTAACCACTTCACTGCTTCAACGGGGTATTTGCCAGCGGCTGTTTCCCCGGTTAGCATTAACGCGTCAACGCCCTCAGACACGGCAACGTAAGTATCAACAACCTCAGCCCGCGTCGGGACGGGGTTCTCAACCATGGATTCCAGGAGCTGCGTCGCTACTATGACGGGCTTACCTATTCTCAGCGAGGCCTCAACAATTCGTCTTTGAATCCTCGGTATCTCCTCTAGTCCAAAGTTCATTCCTAAGTCCCCCCTAGCAACCAGTATCACGTCAGCTACATGCGCTATGTCCTCAACATTCTTGACCGCTGACCTTGTCTCTATCTTAGCCACTACTCCGGCATCGCACCTCATCTCCCTAAGCAGTTCCTTCAATACCCGCACGTTATCTGCGTTCCTAACGTAGCTGAGCCCTATGTAGTCAGCCCCAACACTACAGGCGAACTTGATATCCTCTAAATCCTTCTTGGTTAGGACCGGGAGGTCGAACTCCTTGTTCTGAACAACAACTCCCTTGCGAGACTTAATGACAGCGTCAGTTAGGGCTGCGACTTCAACTTCATCACCTGAAACCTTAACAACCCTTAACCTAACCCTACCATCATCCATGACTAGGATGTCTCCCTCCTCAAGCTCAGAAAGTACTCTCTCGTTTGGGAATGGTATCGTGCCCGGCTCTTCGGCTCTCTGCTGCGGAACTAACCTGGCGATATCACCCTTCCTCAAGGTTAGGGGCTCAGGTAACTCACCTAACCTTATGGAGGATCCTTCGAGATCCGTTATTAGCGTCAAAGGCTTGCCTGTTATTTCCTCAGCCTTCCTAACGTTGTCAGCGAGGGTTTTCCAGAAATTACTATCTCCGTGAGCGAAGTTTATCCTGAACCCCGACGCGCCGGCGTTAACTAACTTGATAACTGTTTCTAAATCTTTAGAAGCGGGCCCTAGAGACGCGATCAGTTTAACGTGTGTCAGCCTAACTCACCTAAAGAGCAAAGGGTAGAAAAGAAAATAAGGGTTCACTAATCCAAATGACTGGAGCCGCCGTAGCTCAGCGGGTAGAGCGCCGGCCTCGTAAGCCGGTGGTCGCGGGTTCAAATCCCGCCGGCGGCTCCATAATCACATATGTTGGAGAGCTTCCGATAATCAGCCTTAAACGTTGGGAGTGTGCTAGGGATGTTACGATACTTCTGTACAGCTCCGCAGGGCACGGAAGACCTTGTAGCTAAGGAAATGAGTAAGGCAGGCGTCAGCGTGAAGTCAACCGCGCCTGGCAAGGTATTCCTCACTGCTGACGAACGCTTTACTTACGTAGGCAATAATACCTTACGAACCGTGAATAGGGTCTTCATTGAATTAATCCACACTAAATTCAGAACCTTACGTGACATAAGGGAGATTGCCGAAAGCTTAAGCTACATGGAATTCATTAAGAGTAATGCAACCTTCGCTGTTAGGGCCGAGCGCGTAGGTACGCATGATTTCACCAGTATTGACGTGGGGCGGGAGGTTGGGGCGGGCATAATTGAGTCGTATGCGAGCGAAACCGGTGTTAGGCTGAAGGTTAACCTAAGGAGACCTGATGTTGAGGTACATGCCTTCGTAATAAATGACGACTTAATCATAGGTATCAACACCACCGGCACATCGCTCCACAGACGTAGGTATAGAGTGTATGACCACCCAGCGGCACTCAAGACCACGTTAGCCGCCGCGCTACTAGAGCTACTGGACTACAAGGAAGGGTCGTTCCTGGACCCCATGTGTGGCGGGGCCACGATAGTTATTGAGGCTGCCCACAGAGCGCTCTCTATGCCCATCACTCTGTTCAGGCAGGACTACGCTTACAAGAAGCTAAAGCTCTACGACCCTCAAGTCGAACGCGATACGATCACAGATCTCCTCTCAAGGATAGAGTTAACGAAGGACATTCACGCATACTGCATTGATGCTAGCCCAAAGCACTTAGCCGGCGCACGCCTAAATGCGACGTCAGCCAACGTTGCTTGGGTCACTACATTCATTGAAGGCGACTCAACGCTACGGAAGACTTACTCACTCGTAGACACTGAAGTGCGTTATGCCGCTGTTAATCCGCCCTACGGAATAAGGTTTCATAACCCGAAGAAGTTACCCATGTTCTACAGGAAGTTCTTAGAGGTATTTTTCGAGCGCTTCCCGGAGGCACGATTAGCGCTAATTACAGCCGCGGTGAGGGCGTTAGAGAGGGCAGCTGATGAGGCAGGGATTAAGATAGTCCGTAGGATTAACGTGATGCATGGCGGGTTACGTGCTAGGATGTACTTGCTGAGTTCCTGAGCTTGCCTTAACGGCGTATCGTGCGAGGATAATTACTAGTAGGATAAGCAGTAGTAGGAATCCTAGGAAATCAGGCTCATTAATGATGTTTACTTTTGGTGTGCTTGTATTAGTTGTTGATGTTATCCTTGTGCCGTGTGGCGTACTTGTCCGGGAGGTAGTGCAGGTTGTCTCCTGCGTTGAGTAGGTTGCCGTACTTGATGGTGTCGTACTTGTCGTTGATGTATGCTGCGTCGTCACCAACGTGGTAGTAGAGCTTGTTCCTGTGCGATTCTCTGGTGTGCTCGTGTTTGTTCCTGTTACTGTAGTGCTGGACTGTGTCGTAGTACTTGAGGTTGCTGTGCTTGTTATGTTTAACCCTGCCTCTAGCGCAACCTTCTTGATGAGGGGAAGTAGCATGTCGTGTAGTGTTGTCGCTAATTTACTGACGTTGTATGTCCTTAACTTCGATGGTATTTCGCTGTCCTTAAACAGCATTACTTCTTCAGCGTACCTTATCCTAGAGAGTTCCTTCTTAGCATGCTCCAATTGCTTCTCCGTAACTTCCGCAGTGAGTGATTCACCCTCAACTAATGATGGGTTGTTAAGCCTAGCCCCAGCTAGGAAGTCCAGCGAGACCCAACCGACGGTCGGGATGTACATGAGTGTGTAGGCGTGGGGACCAGCGTTGAGGAACCTCATGTACGAGCCTTCGATGGGCATGGTCATGTTTAGTGGTAGGTATACGTAACTGTACTCCATCTTGGCAGGTATTCCGTAGTACCACAGCAAATTCATTAAGACTCTGGACATGTCGTCACAGTCTCCCTGATGCTTGTTAATTATATCGGCAAGCGTCCTAGGTAGGGCACTTGGGCTATAGTGTATGTAGCCTGACAGATAGATAAACACGGCGGCTTGGACGGCGAGGAATGCTTTGGACACGTTATTAACACTGTATCCTCTCTCCTTAAGCCACTTGGTGAAGTCGGGAACGACCTCCTGCTTGATTATATTTGCAGGTTTCTTCACGTACTTTTCCCTAATGCTCTGCGGGATTTTGTTCTCAACATTTGCGAATGCCTTAGGGTTACGGGATATTTCGAGCACTACGCCCGTTAGGTTTAGGAATGTCTGCTTAATCCTAACAACCACGAAGCCGTAGCTTCCGTTGAAGACTTTAATCTGTGCGGTGACGTTGCTGTCGTTCCCTACGAGCGCCACGTCACCACCGTAAGCAACGATATATACCGTCTGACTGAGCGTGCCGTCACTGTAGTTTGTCGGTATCTCAAAGTACGCTGTTGTTCTGTTCTTTGTTAAGACGACGTACGCGTAATCATACAATGTGAAGCTAAGGTGCTGTAGTTTACCGTGACTAGGTTGTGCTGAGGTACTCACGGAAGGGTAACTAAGCAATAACGAAAATAGGATTGCCGCAAGCACCAGTATCGGTAGGGGTGAGCCACGCAAACGTAGTCCCTAATGTCCCATAACCTAGGCCTTAATAACTTACATAGGGACTACCACAGCGGGTTCAACAATTGAAGCCAGAACTTAAATTAGCTAACGTTGGGGAGGACAAAGCAATAAGCACGTTAATTGAGTCCTTGAGCAATAGCTTCGATGGAGGTCTCCTCGATAAGTTAGATGATGCTGCAGCCCTGTGCTTGGAGGGCATAACTATAATCAAAGTCGACGGTACATCGGAGCGAGCGTCTAAGTACCCGTGGATGGGGTTAGACGATCTAACTTACCGTGTCCTGGCTGGGAGTGCCTTAGACATTGTAGCTAAAGGCGGGAGACCTCGGTACACGTTGATATCGCTTGGTGTGCCTAAGGGGAGGACCCTTGAGGACGTCCGCTTAATTGGGACGGGTATTCGCGAGTTTGCTCAACGATATGGGGTTAAGGTATTGGGAGGGGACTTCAATGCCTCCGAGGATCCCTTGGGTGTGTGGATAGACGTAACCATGTTAGGTGAGGCAAGAAAACCTATTAGAATGAGAGGAGCGCAGGCAGGTGACAAGGTCTACGTAACATCGTGCTTGGGCAGGTCAGCAATTCCTGCACTAATGCATTACTTGACAATTAAGGGTGATATACCGAGTAGCGTTAAGGAGTGGTTACGTAGGCCGGAAGTACCGTTAAGTTTCCTACGATACGTCGATGAAGTTAAGGCAACTACGGACATGAGTGACGGGTTGCGTTCGGTGAGAAGGTTCCTCGCGTCAAATTCTTTGTCCCTAATGCTGTCCGAGGAACTCCCGATCTGCAGAGACGTTTCCGAGTTCATGGAGGAAGCGGGTATTAGTGTGGAGGATGTGTTAAGGTTTATGGGAGAAGAGTATACGGTGATTTACGTTTGCAATCGAGGTGAGGGTTGCGGGGATGGTTTCCTGCTAGGGCATCTTACCAAGAAAGGAGTTGGGAAGGTGCTGTTAAGAGGGAAAGAAGTGTTTGGAGGATGGGATAACTTCAGGGGGTTCACCTCAACTTAGTACGGAGTAACCTTTTATTTTAACGGAGTATATGGTTAAGCTAGAGGTCAGGCTAATGGGCGAGTCACAGCCCGTCACCGAGGGCGAACACAAGCTAATTAAGCCATCAACCTTCGACCCCGTTAAGGGGGTAATCAGGATTGCGGATAGGGAAATACGTATTGGTGGCCCCCTACCAAAAACTAAGAAAGGCGAAAAACTAGTTAGGTACACTAACTCGATATGCCCTTACTGCTACGCCTTATTACCAGCCATAATAGTTGAGCGAGACGATAAGCTCTACATCAGGAAGATCTGTCCGGAGCACGGTGAAATAGAAGAGATATATCAGGGGAGCTCTGAGTGGGCTAAACGCATAGAGAAGTGGTTTGTTGAGGGACGCGGACCAAGGCATGCGTACACAGAGCTAACAGCGCCATGTCCCTTCAGCTGCGGTCTCTGTCCACTGCATAAGAACCACACGGCGTTAGCTAACTTAGTTCTGACTAACAGGTGTGACCTGGACTGCTGGTATTGCTTCTTCTACGCCGAGAAGTCCGGCTTTGTCTATGAGCCAACGCAGGAGCAAATAAGGCATATGCTTAAATCATATCTTAAGCAGGGAATCACCCCCGTAATACAGTTGACAGGTGGTGAGCCTCTCCTACGCGAGGATATCGTTGAGATAATAAAGATACTCAGGGAGATGGGCATAAAGCACATTCAGCTAAACACGAACGCAATAAAATTCGCTAGACTGTACTTAGAGAAAGGTGAGGAAGAAGCAGTAAAATTCGCTAGGGCATTAAGGACTACCGGCGTAAACACGGTCTACATGAGCTTCGACGGCATAACCCCAAAGTCTAACCCCAAGAACCACTGGGAAATCCCCTTTGTCTTCGAGGTTTTCCGTAAAGCTGGAATGACATCAGTGGTCTTAGTGCCTACGGTAATTAAGGGTATAAACACGGGGGAGCTAGGGGACATAATAAAGTTTGCCGCTCTTAACATGGATATCGTTAGGGCAGTGAACTTCCAGCCAGTATCGTTAACGGGCATGATAAAGAGGGCCGAGAGACAGAAACTTAGGGTAACGATATATGACACCGTAAAATTAATTGAAGAGCAGACCAACGGGCAAATAACCGTTAACGATTGGTACCCGGTCCCCACATCAGTCCCGGTATCAGTCTTCGCCGAGGCGCTTGCCGGGAGATTCAAGTTCGAAATGGCTAACCACCCAGAGTGTGGTGTAGGCACGTACATCTACGTGCATAAAGAGAACGGAGAACTGACATACATACCAATACCAAGAATGATAGACGTTGAGGGATTCATGGAGTACTTACGCGAGAAAGCTGAGGAACTGAAAGCAGGGAAGCACAAGTTGCTAGTAGGAACTAAAATACTTCTAAACATACTCAAGGACTTCATAAGATGGAGTGAGGTACCGTCCGAGCTAAAGAAAAGCTTACCCAAGTTACTTCTAGAGATATTCACTAAGCAATCATACGAAGCCCTAGGCAAGTGGCACTACAAGTTCCTATTCCTCGGGATGATGCACTTCATGGATCTATACAACTACGACGTTGAGAGAGTCATGCGGTGCAACATCCATTACCTAATGCCTGACGGCAGGGTAGTACCGTTCTGCACCTTCAACGTGTTAAGCGACGTCTACAGAGACTACGTGCAGAAGAAGTACATGTTCACACTAGAGGAATGGAAGAGAATGAAAGGCGAACACACCCTAGGAGAGGCAATAAAGTACAGAAGAAACAACGAACTAATAAGGAAGATGACCACACACCCATTATACCTCAAGACATATGGCCCATTCCTCGAAAAATGGATCGACATGTACCCATGGCTTAAGGAACATTCTCGTGACAAATAATCTCAAGCCCTTTTAACTCACTTTCCCTTAGCGAACACGACAGAATGATAATACGGTGATGTATCCTCTTAATTAAAAATGCGTCTGCAAGACTTTCTCCGTTAAGCAACTCACTCAGGGAACTTATAACCGCAGAAGGGGCACACCCTTGCTTCCAACGGCACTAGATGTCCGTTAGGGCACCACTTAAGTCTCTTACCACAGTT
Source organism: Desulfurococcales archaeon (assembly GCA_027023255.1). Taxonomy (GTDB): domain Archaea; phylum Thermoproteota; class Thermoprotei_A; order Sulfolobales; family NBVN01; genus WAOL01. The sequence goes on along the minus strand of JALVVU010000007.1, from coordinate 32,418 downwards.
CGGGCAGAACTTAGCGTTAAGCGGTACTTCTGCACCACAGTAAGGGCAGTAGAACTTCCTTTGTGCCTGGGGTTGTGGGGTGGTTACACCCTGTTGCTGTTGTTGCTGCGGTGGCGGAGGCTGTTGTTGCGCGTAAGGACCGTAAAGTAGGGGAGGTATCATAACTATTCCTGTCCCCGTTGCTGCTCCAGGTGACTTGCCTAGTTCGGAGGCCACGGACTTAACGGTCTCCATCTGAAGCACCATAGCGGCATTACCGGTTTGCCTGATCCAGAATATCTTCTGACGCCACTCCTCAGTAGTGTCGACACCCTCAAACTTAACGTCAATTAGCTCGAGCCCCAGCCTCCTGAAGTCCTCCATGACTCTTAACTTCACCTCTGTGCTTACCCTGTCGAGATTCATGAATACGTCAACGATGCTGTACGTCGATAGGTACTTCATCAGTAACTCATTCATGTACCCTCTGAGATAGTCGTTAATGTCGTCGGTAGTGAATAACGACTGCCCTCCAACAACCTCATTAACGAATACAGCCGGATCCGCTATTCGGAAGTAGTATGAGCCCCTGAACATTAGGGGCGCTAACTCAGTTGTTTGCGTCCTCCCGCCAAAAAGGCCTCGGAACTGCTTTAACGAGATGAAAATTATTGTGGCGACGAAGGGTACTCTCTCATACCCAGCTACCTTCGATAGCACCTTAGTGAGTAGCGGTAACGTAGCCGTGGTTAACACGTGCCTACCAGCTCTAAACACATCGTAAACCTTACCGTCCCTGTAGAAGACCGCTGCTTCATATTCCTTAACTATTAGGACTGACCCCCACTCAATCACTTCATTAGGGTACTTCCAAACTATGTCGTCAGGGCTCGGGTTTACCCACTCAATTACTTTAGGCATACAGCATCACCTTACCTACCGGGTTCAGCCTTGAATAAGTTATTCCTAAATTCTATTTTGTCGAGTATACTATTAACTAGGCTCACGACTTCCTGCAGCTTAGCGGGGTTGCTACGCGCCTCCTGAAGAGCAGTGAGCAGATTCTCAATCATCGAAGCTATCTCAGCATCAACCCGCTTTAGCGTCTCAAGCTCCCGCTCCCTCACCTTAACCCTATCAAAGAAACCAGCATATCCCGCTGGCGCGCTCTTTATCTTAGAACTAGCCTCATCCAGCCTCTTCCAGAGCCTATCAAGGTAGGTGACCGGCGCATCATACATACCGTCTAAGGTAGCAAGCATTAACTCCCTTACGATATCACGCGCGCTCTTTAACTCATTGTATATGTAATTACGGATTAACCTATCGTCCTCTCTGATCAATTCCTTAACTTTATATCCATGGAACCCGGGAATGATCTCCTCAAGTTTCTCTAACAGACTTAACTCTTTATCCAATCCCGACACCTGATCTTTTACTCAAAGAGTAATCTTAGTTACCCTTTTATTCTCTTAACTGCTTGTCGGAGCTGCAATCCTTTCAAACAAGTCTATTGAGGGGACTTTACTACGTTAGTTAACACGTATGCTAGCCCCACACCCATGAGCAAGACGGCAATACCGGGGCCTGTGCCGACTTGGGACACAACAAATACCGCTATGCCAGTAGCCACGACTACGCCTCCCCAAAACCGCCCCAAGAAATCATGTTTGGAAGCTATGATGAAGGAGCCAATAAAGCACAGCATTATCGAGGCTAAATCAACGAGCGATAGAACACCATACCAAGTCGCAAGGATTAACACCCCTATCACTATTAGTGTGAGGGCAACAAACATACCCTCTCTCAACATAAACCCTACAATTTAATTTGGCATATTCACTTTAAAGTAATGTTGTGGTGTTTCACAACTCCGTAATAGGCAACCATTGTGTATAAAACATTTTTGCGTCTAGTTACTTAAGTACTTTCGTCCTATACTCCTCGTAGAGCTTAGAGACTTCATTAATCCAATGCATTAAGTCCTCGGGTCTGTTCGGATAATTGCGGTACAGTTCCTTAGCTTTATTCATGTACTTTGCTACCGCCCTTAACTTAAGTAGTAGGCTAGGTCTTCCTATCCCTGCCAGTAACCTCATTGCCTTATCCACTACTGAGAGTTCGAGGTCTCCCTTCATGGAGACCGTGTTTAGGTCCGATTCCTTGATGATCTTACGGGACATGCCGTATTCAAGATCCTCGTCGCTTAATTGCTGGAGGAACATCCTGAATATGTCGAGGGCGGCTTGCTTTATGCCGTAGTGCTCTAGGAAGCACTTATTCGCGCTCCAGAGGGCAGTATTGGAGGTATCTCCGTTAGCCTCTAGGTAAGCGTTAGCTAGGCACCAAGAAGTTATCATTGCCGAACCCTTTCCCCCGCCATGCACGGGGTTTACGGCGTAAGCAGCGTCGCCAATGACAGCTAAGCCGTTCCACACCAAGGTATTGACAGGTCTCCTCGTTGGTGCGGGCGCGCCGCCAGCCTCAATTATCTCGCTGCCTTCGAACTCAGGTCTTGTCAGGACATACTTATACAGCAAGTCCTTAGGGTTAGGGTACCCAACACCATGCTGTACTCCTAAACCAACGTTCACTATTCCGTTCTTAAGGGAATATGGGAAGAACCACCAGTAACCGCCGGGTGCTACGCGTTTACTTATATATATGCGCAGGATCTCTGGCTCGTCTACTTCCCGATCAAGTTTACGGACCTCACGATAAGCAACTATGGCGTCCTCGGGTTTCAAGGGATCCTTAATGGGCCAATTGTCAGGTGCCTGATTAGCAAGAACTCTAGCATAGCCTGTAGCATCAACCACTAGCTGCGTATGCACCTCAACTTTCTCGGGGCCCTTACGTAAGACAGCTCCCTGGGCAATACTGTCCTTCACAATTAACTTAGTGGCGCTTGTCTCCTCCCAATAGTCCGCACCTGCATCAACGGCTCCCCTAATGAATCTCTGAGTGAACTTTATTCTATCAATCATGAATCCGTCTCCTAATACCCTATACTTCGTGCCTTCCGAAGGCGAATATACGTCTATGCCCTTCACAGTACCCGTGAGTTCCTCACCGCTTGGATACTTCACTCCTAGCTCGTCGAAATGATGTTTACCCATGGCATCCCCGCATGCCTTATCACCAGCACGGGCGTAGGGACGCATGTCAACAAGCAACACCTTAACACCCTTCTTGCTCAGAAAGTATGCAAGCGTTGAGCCAGCAATGCCAGCACCCACTACCAGGACATCGTACTTCTGCGGCACTTTATGACCCCGCTCTCATAAGCTACGGCGGAGTTTTAATTGCTTACCAGAAAACTGCGGTCCCCGTCGCTCCATCTACATCATCGACTCAGCGGGTGTCGTCAGGTCATCCCATTATCCCTTGCGTAACAAGAATTAAAACTCAATACTCAAGAGGGGATAGGCTAGAGACATTGAGGACGCAGGATAAGGTCTGCGAGGTATGCGGTAAGAGGCTGGCAATTCACAAGTGCAGGATCTGTGGCAGGAACGTTTGCGAAAAGCACTTCAATAAACGCAAAGGCGTATGTAGCGTATGCTCTGACCTAATGTGCCAGGTTTGCGGTGAAAAGCTCTCAGTAGACGCCTGCATTGTCTGCGGGAGACTAATATGCAGGTCATGCTCAGTCGAGCTACAACCCGGTATAAGGGTATGTACACCTTGCTACGAAAACCTACCGGAGGTGCTGAGTGAGAGACCTGAACTCAGCTACTTGCTAAGGTATATTCGAAAACGTCATTGATTCGTCAGCAATTGTGAAATAAAAGCTTAAAATGTGCTCGGTGCTATCCTCAAGGTGATGTTTAATGGGATTCAGCGATGCATTAAATCTCGTTGAGAACGTAATAAAGAAGTACGAGGGTGTACGTGCTGAAGCTGTGAAGGAGGTTAAGATAACTAAGGTCGCTGCATTTAACATAGTCAGTGAGATCCTCTCCAGAGCCGAGCGGATACTAGCGTACTTAGCCGAGTTGGAGAAGCTGGCGGAGGGAGGAAAGGTTTCAAGACTATGCGGTAATTGGGTGATTGCTAAGGATGACGGAATGACTTTAGCCTCACGAGTTAAGCCAGCCTTAGCGGTGTCTTATTCAGCAAAAGAAAACAAGATAGTGTTTGCTGACTCCGTAACGTCAGTTATCATCAAGCCCTCAGAACTATCTGTGAAGTTCAGGTCATTCACTATCACGATACCCTTAACACGTAGTAGTATCGAGGAAAACGCGGACATACTTAAGTCGCTAGGCTCGAAGATGCTCTTCGTCGTTGACGCAATATTAGCCAGGATAGAGATGTGTGGGAAGGCGCACGGCATAAGACTATAACACAATCCCCTTCTTAGTGTATTTCATGAAGCCCTAGGGGTAGGAGTGACACTTATTTCCGGTTATCCTAATTTTCCTTCCTCTAGGGGTAAACACACGTATTTCATCAATTCCCGGCATATAGAGGAGAACTAAAGGCATGTTACGGGGCATCAATTCAGATTCATGCAATCTCCTGTAAATTCTTAAGGCTTCCTCAGGATCTACGCCACGCTTAACGCCCTCAAATCGGCATTCCTCGACTAACCACCGTCTCTGCATGCCGTATCGACACGACACTAAGCGACCGTCGCGGAAAACCGCCTGAAGATCTGGTTTAACTAGGAGCGGGATGAAGTAACCAAGGTAGAGTTCCAAGTACGTTGCCCTCAGACGCGTCGGGCAGGAATCGAGTACCGCCACACCAGAAATTACGCGGCGGGTGCTGACACGTAAACTAAACTCAACCCACCGACACTTCCGTGCCGGCTCAGTAAGCTCAGCTGGGAGTAGATTCAGTAGTCTCTCCAAGCATTCCTTAGGGCATACCGTCAGGAAGTAGGGGTTAACGCATACCGCTACCTTAACTTGCTTATCTCGGTTCATCTCATGACCTCTTTTTAAGCTCTTCAAGTCCTTCTTGTGGGTGCAGGTATTGAATGTTAAGGAGCATAATGGCGCTGTCCTAGTATATAGTGTGAACGATCCCGCAGGCTCCGGCATAGCTGAGTACTTAAGGGAAGTTACAACTTGCATTGATGTAAGCGCTTCAAGAGCTGTTAAGGCATGGTACGTTAAGGACGTGGACGCTGTACTGGCAGGATTCCCGGAGGAGACCATATCCATGGACTACCTTGACGAGGTATTTCCTTCAGCTAAGTTCTATGTCTTTCTATCGAAGCACTCCGCCATGTCCGGCATAAGGTCCCTGACAACGCATCACACCGGCAACCCAACAGCGTCAGCTGCCGTCGGTGGCAGACCCTGCGAACTCTCCATAGCTTACCCGTTACTGACATATAACTTCATTAGGGGCCTTAATGAAGTGTCTAAAGCGCGTGCACTGCAGGAGTTTGAAGTTGTATATGAGGTTACGCACCACGGTCCCACTTCATTGAATAAGCCGTTGTCTTTCATCGAAATAGGCTCAAGTAGCAGGGAATGGGGGCTTAGGGAAGCGCATGAAGTGGTCGGCGAGGTCGTGCTTGACTCTTTAAAAGCATTAAACCACGTAAGGTGCGTGCCTGCGGTGGGGTTCGGTGGACCCCATTACGCGGAGAAATTTACGGAACTCGCTCTCAAGAAGGATATATGTTTCGGACACATAATACCTAGGTATGCTCTCAAGGAGCTACGGGAAACTCCCGAGAAGCTAGAGTTCATCATTATGCAGGCAATGACTAAGTCAGTGCCAAGACCTGTGAGGGCATTAGTGATGAAAAAAGTAGGTTCACTCGCGCGTGATACCGTTAAGAAAGTAGCTGAGGACCTCGGCTTAGAATTTATTGTTATTAAGTAACGCATGTGCGAGCAAATACTTATACGGTCGAAAGCTTAGTTCGTTGAGGGTACTATGCACGTAGTGCTCAAGCTCACAGGTAAAGTATTTGAGCCAGGTAACGAGCGAGTACTTCTTGAAATAACCGAGATATTGAAGGAGAAGGCGTCAACTGACCGCTTAGTTGTGATTACTGGCGGGGGTAAGACTGCCAGAAAGTATGTTGAGCTAGGTAAGGAATTAGGCGTGAGCAACGCGTGGCTAGACCTCCTAGGTATGGAGGCATCTAGACTTAACGCTCTCCTCCTCGCCGCCTCGCTCAGTGAATTAGCCTATACACCGATACCTAGGAGCGTTGATGAAGTCCTTCAAGGATTGTCCACAGGCAAGGTAGTGATTCTGGGAGGGCTTCAGCCCGGGCAATCAACGAACGCGGTCTCAGCAATGATCGCCGAGCTAGTAAAGGCTGACTTGCTAATTAACGCAACAAACGTTGACGGAGTTTACGACAAAGATCCAAGCAAGTACCCAGATGCGAAACCCTTAAGGGAGGTAAGTATTCAGCAACTCGCTGAAATGTTACGTTCCCAAGACTTCAGGCCAGGGCATTACGAGTTGCTAGACGCTGTAGCTCTGAGGGTGATAGCGCGTTCAAAGATAAGGCTAGTCTTTGTCAACGCGTTTAAGCCGGAAACTATTAGGCTTGCGTGGGAGTTACGTCAAGAAGCAGGGACATGGGTGAGGTACTAGCTCTTAGGTGCTTTAAGTGATAGTTGTGGATGTACAGTCTAGTTTAGAGTTAAAGCAAATTAATCCCATTACACGACATTCTTTGGTGCGGGGGTGCCCGAGCTCGGCCAAAGGGGGCGGGCTCAAGACCTTTCCGGCTAGGTGGGGAGACCCGCTGGCGGAGGCCTGCGTGGGTTCGAATCCCACCCCCCGCACCATCAACAATTCAGCATTAAAGCACATTCAACAATTCCTTAGCCTCCTTTGGCCTCTCACTAATATCTAATGAGAGGCATCTTACAAGCACATCCCTTAACTTCTTATCTCTTACCTTTGCTAGGGTAGCTCTATCCCGCCTAACCACCGTGTCATTCTTCATGATCTTGACAAACGCGTCTTTAAGTTTGCTGGGATCCTTACGGGCGGTAGAGAATATGAGGGAGTATAGGTCAGACTTCCCTTTGGCCCCACTGGGCTGTGTGCCAACTAATGCGTCCCTTAACGCCAGCACTATCTCTGCGCGCGACTCTAAAGTTGATCCGGTCATTGTCTCCAACACTATCATTCCTAACGAGTAGACGTCAGTATGTATCCCTTCAAGGCCTAGGAGGAGGTATGGATCGCAATAAAAGGGATTAGCGAATCGTATCAGTCCCTTAGGGAACCTTCCTAGGAACCCAGTAATGAATATCTGCACGGAACTCCCTACACCCGGAACCGACGTTACCAGTATCTTCCTCGGATCTAACCAGAGATGCGCTACGCCGATCTCGTGTGCACGTATCAAGTACTGAGTCACTCTCTTAAGGATGCTTCTAGCAAAATCTTTATTCCCCTGCTTCATGAGGTTGTCCATGGAAGTGGCACTAGCCCAGGGGATTACAAGAGACGGGGGTGCCGCCACTAGATCGTTTACGCTACCGTACTCCGTCCTAGGTATGAAGAGGCCGGAAACCTCAACTCCATTAGCTAGCGCGACACTAAAGTCCAGTGCTAGCGATGAAAGTATGGCCTTCCCATCCTTGCTTACTACTAAGATATCTGATGGAAGGACAAGTATCTGTTTTCGATTATCTAGCTCAGCCGGAAGCACTACTATAAATTCTGTCTTTACCAATACGTTATTACCTATCTTCAATCCATAAAGTTGAGTTCCAAGAAGAGAATCAGGGTAATGTAACTCTCTGCATTCACCAACGGCCCTCTCAACACTTGACCTCAGTGTGTCGGGGAGATTCTCAAGCAGTATGCTATAAATATAGGAAGTACCCTTCTTATTCCTTATCAGTTTCAGAGCATCATCGCCAAAGACCTTCCTACCCTTCTCACGTGCCGCCGTAGCTATTAACATGTCTTTACAGCAAAGTAATACGTAACCTATTCCCTCACCATAGTCGAACCTCACGAAAACCACGGTGCTTGGTGGTGAGTCATAAGAGAGTACCGGTCCTTGTGACTCGATGATATCGAGTAGATTAGCTGAGAACATAATCTTAGATATCACTAGCAGATCCGAGAGAGCCTCACTAACCTTTCGGAAGTCACTATATCTCCTCATCTGCTCCCTCCAACCCATTCTCATTTAAAATATGAGTGATTAGGATATAATGGTATATGTTCTTATTTATTCTATCTTTATATCAAGTAAGACAAAAAGTATTACCTATAGAGTAGACGGTATTGTCTTAATCGTTACAAATACCTAAGGTATTATTTCTTAATAATACGTAGCCCTAAATCATGAATGCTTCACAAACGTATTATTGATTAACAGTGTTAGTTCTGGGTCATTCCCTCTTATTTCATCAGGCCTAGTCTTTATTACTAAACACTGCGTTGATTCTTTGGTGATGCTTATGCCTTTCATCGCAGGAAATAAGAGCCGCAGAAGGATAGTCACGATTAGAATTCCGTTGAGCATGAACAAGGAGCTTGAAGAATTTGCAAAGAAATTTAATTATCCTTCAAAGAGCGAGCTTGTTCGTTCAGCAATTTTGGAATTCCTAGCCGAGATAGAGAGCGAAATGAAAATTAACGTTCATTTTAACACCGACAATGACTACTTAGAAGACGATAGCGGCTTAAGCCAAGCAGAGGGAATAATTCTAGTCTAAAAGCTAGGTAAAGCACGATTTTCTTTTTACTCTGAGGTGAATTCCTTAGGTTTCCGTTTCCATGGTATTGGAATAAACGCACTTAAAAGTAGCCCTACGCACCACTCATTGGTAGACCGCAGTGTATGCGACAATGAATCCCCATGAGATAATTGAGAGGGCTAGGAGCGGGGATAAGCTAGCAATAGCAAAGATACTGACAGCAATTGAGGAGGACCCGTACAGCAACTCAGAGATCCTGAAGCCCCTTTGGGTTAAGGAGCCTAGATCCCACGTAATAGGATTCACGGGGGCTGCTGGGGTAGGTAAGTCCACCCTAATATCAGCTGTCGCACTCAGGCTCGCTAGGGAGGGACATAGTGTGGCGATAGTGGCGGTGGATCCGTCATCACCCTTCAGCGGCGGGGCCTTACTAGGAGATAGGATAAGGATGCGGCGCCTCACAGGAAAGGTTTTCATACGATCCATGAGCACTCGCGAGGAAGAGTCTCTTCCATGGAAAGCACTCCTAGCCATCGAGGTACTCGAAGGTCTTGGATACGAGTACATCATAATAGAGACGCCCGGAGCAGGTCAATTCAGTGTAAGAGTAATGAAGGCGGTGGACACTGTGGTCGTAGTGCTAATGCCTGGAGCAGGTGACGAGATACAGGCCCTTAAAGCAGGCATAATGGAGATAGGGGATATCTACGCAATAAACAAAGCAGACCTACCTGAAGCCGAATTAACGTACTCCCAAGTAAAGTTCGTGTTAAAAGGCGTGAACAGAAGGGGATGGGAGCCCAAGGTACTATTAACATCACCCATAATGGGGCGAGGCATAAACGACTTAATAAACACAATAGATGAACACAGAGAGTTTGCAAAAAGTATCAACTTACTACGAATGAAGAGAAAAACAAGGAGAGAACTAGAACTCGAACTACTACTCATAGAGGCACTAAGAAGGAAGACTCAACAAACACTACGCACCAATAACGAAGCAAAGAAGATCTACGAACAAGCTATACACGGCGAAACAGACACCGTAACAGCAACAAAACAGCTACTGCACGCAATCCTCCAGAAAGAGTAAGAGAGAAAGACAAGTAAGGTAAATTAATCCCTAACACATAAACCCCTAAGTGGTGGGGCCGTAGTTTAGCTTGGGAGAATGCGGGGCTTGGGTCCGCTCACACGGAAGACGGCAGGAACCCCCGTGGTCCGGGGTTCAAATCCCCGCGGCCCCACCATTATAACAATAAATCCACGAAGCGCCAAAGAAGTAGTACAACGTATTCATTATGCTTAATTGTTTTCCTTGAGCACCTTAATAGCATTAGACTAGGGACTCCCTCAGTTTTTCACTGTAGGGTTCTATGAATTTTATTTAGTTCATTGATACTGTTAGGATGTAGCTTTCTCTCACCTCTACAACTTTTATTAAATGAATTTTTATGATCATTGGTGTTTTGTGGGTAGATATTTGTTTAGTGGCGGCTACAGGCTCAATATCGATGTCGATGATGTACCTTGCTTTGCAAGCAATGAGGTATGTGGGAGGGCTTCTAGGTAAAGGCACGTTATCCGAGGCGCATGTATAGTGTTATGTGCAGGCGTGTGATTAGGACTACCGATGATATAATAATGAAAGTAGGATATTTCTTCCCGAATAGTGCATTAGAGGAGAACGAGATTAAGTTGGCTTAACCAAATTATTTAGGGGTCACACATCTTGGTAATCTGATAGGATTGTCTACCTTAATCGACAGTTCACGTTAGTATTACTCGCCTTACTCTGTACCTAGGCGTTGGGCGTGCTGTCTCTTTAATGAGTTTTTGAATGGCGAGCCTTATCACGTCGGACCTACTCATCCCGTGCACTAACGCGTATCGGTCGAGCTCTTCCAGTAGGTTCTCGGGGAGTTTGAATGTAACGATTCTCGTCGCTACCACCTGAGAGTGGTTCAGTAAGGGGTATACTTAAGCTAATCCGGTATGGTTGTACATAGTGGGAGTTCTGTGAAAGTAATTGCCTCTTACCCTAAGTACGTCAGTAACTTTCAGTTGACGATTAAGTCATACAAAGCCCTTAATGCGTATGCCGTGCTTCCTTAAACACTTCATAATCATGTCTGGCCTATCCGTTATTATGGCATCAACACCCATATCTACTAATGAGAGCGCTAACTTACAGTCGTTTATGGTCCACGCGAATACTTTGATTCCCGACATGTGGAATAAGTTAATGAGCCCCTCGCTCAAGAGAGTATAATTTGCTGACACGGCGTCGGCATCGGCTGCAAGAACCATCGAAACAGGGTCGACGGGGAGGTCGTGGAGGGTGGCAGCAACCATTGCCCGGTTCGTTAATTCCTTTAGCTCTCTAATCATCGGATGGTAGGGTGTCGATACGTATGCGTACGCTATATTGTATTCGTAGGGCATCCTGTCTATAATATTCGCTAGGGCTTGAATGTTAATGCCGCGCTTTATGTCGAATAAAACTCCGGAGAATTCGCTTAGGGACTTAAGGTGATTTTCAAGCGTTGATGCCTTGATTAGGGGATCTCTATAGAATAACTTATAATCTATGTAAGAGAACATCTTCCCAATGAGTGAGGCACGCTTAACTTCGCTTGGACCGTGCTTAACCAGTAACCTTCCGTTACTGCCAGGACAGACGTCTATCTCAACTATAGGTACCCCAATGAACCTATAGAAACTAATGACTCTCCAGGAGTTTGCTCTATGACCAACGACGGCAACTTCATTAACCATAGAGCCTCAATCCCCTCCTCCGAGGATTTTACGTAGGCTAGGGAGTTTCTCCTCCTTCACCAAGAAAAGGAGTTCATCTCCTTCCCCTAACTTCAAATCCTGTGATGGCTGAAGAGTTTTATCTCCTCGAATAACAGCGCATAAGATAACACCCTCAGGCAACTTAAGGCTACTCACGCTGGTACTCAATAGCAACCCATTAACAGGGACCCTCACTAGGGTAAGCCCCTCACCCAGCACCTCACTAGGGCGAGGAGCTCCTCTAGCAATAGCTAAGACTTCATTGACTGCCAGCCTTGTCGGGATAACCACGTTCCCAAGACCTAACCCCCTAGCCACATCCTCAAGCGAGGGATCCTCTAGTACCACCACAACACGCTTAGCACCGAGCTGCTTAGCGAGCAAGGCCGAGAGGATATTACTCCTATCATCTCCCGTGGCAGCGATAAAGAGATCAGCATTAGCACAATCAGCGTCCCTAAGCACGTTTAAGGACGTCGCATCACCGTGGAGAACGGCGCAGTCTAGCTCCTCAGCTAGTGATTGAGCGCGTTCAGCATTACTTTCTATGAGCGTCACCTCAGCCTTACTTTCCTGGAGACGTTCAACCAGTAGCTTACCCACGTCTCCTCCGCCAGCTACTATCGCCTTCAATACATCACACTATCTGAGTGCATGTTACTGATTAAATAAAGTTATCTTTCTCTAAGACGAATTAAACCAGTGAAAGCTGCAAGCACCGTAATTACTTCTAACCTTCCGAGAACCATGTTAATCATTAAAACACACTTCAATATGGTCGGTAATTGGGGAGTGATTATACCTGGCTGAAGCCCCACGGTACCTAGGGCGGAGGTTACGGAGAAGAGTGACGGTAAGAGACCGTAACCAAATGCTGTGAAGATCAAGCTAGATAACGCTATGATGGCAGCATATGTTAATATTACGGTTAAGTACGTCAGGACTTCAGAATCCTCTATTCGCTCGCTAGCAACTTTAACGAGGTGAATTCTTTCCTTCGGCTCAGTGAGCCTTAATATGGAGGTTATGAACGCCTTAAAAGCCACGATGACCCTGAACTGCTTAACACCACCCCCGGTAGAGCCCATCGAGGCACCAACGAACATGGCTAAGATAAGCAGTAATTGCCCCGCAACAGGCAGTGAATCAATGTTAACGGTGGAGTATCCCGTAGTACTCAACGCGGAAATGAAGTGGAAAAACACGGTTGATACGCCACTACGCCACACCACAAATAAAGTAGCTCCACCCAGCATAGTCATCAGCGTGAATGAAGCAAGTTGAGTGCCTCTCAATAAGGGCTTGAGACTCCTATCCCGCAGAACCTTATAGTAAAGTATGAAGCTCTGCGAACTAAGGAACATGAAGACCATAGCAATCAAGGCAGGGTTACCAGATAAACTTGTATACCCGGAAAACCCACCCGTCGAGGTGGTTGTGAGGGAGTAGACTAACGCATCAAAAAGCGGCATGCCCGCCATAGCGTATGCCAAGAATGCTAGGGACGTCAACCCCGCATAAAACAACACGATGTACTTGGAAAGGATGCTTGAGCTGGGTAGGGAGGGATCCCTTCTGAAGTGAGTGGAGAATAACCGATACGTAGCAGTTCCCGGCCTTACGAGTAGTGATAGAGTCAGTATAACTATCCCTACCCCACCTAACCACTGTAACCACGCCCTAGCAAAAACAAAGACCGGAGGAAGGGACGACGTGGTATACATTGAAAGACCTGTGGTAGTGATGCCAGAGATACTCTCAAATAACGCATCCGTGAAGTCATAGTTACTAACATACATTACCAACGCATTAGCTAACGCGGGCACTATGAAAGACAGAGTGGCTATCGTTGCAGCATCACAGAACTTAAGCTCCCTACCTGAGGCACCGCGTCCAAACAAGTGAAGGACATAACCCAATACTACCATTAAAGTACCGGTCATGAGGTAAGGCGTGAATGCTCTATCATTAGTTGCTAAGGCTACGATAGCTGGCGCGTAATTGGCCGCTCCAAAAATTGCTAGAACTAACCCCAAGTAATATGTTACCGTTTGAACTCTACCAGTCATTTAGTGCATCACCTTGATGAGCACTAAGGTAATCTCCAGACTCCCAAAAAACTGGTTATTATTGTTAGGAAGAGACTATGCATTTCGCAACGCAAAAATTAATCCGACGGGGATTCTCTCGTCATCCTGGTGTCCGTAGCGACGGCTTTCTTCATGTCCTCACTCCCTAAAATAGGGTTCGCATCTCAAAACCTTAACGCTTAGATTTCAAGGATAACAGGTTCTCAACGGCTTCCTTAATTCTCTTCACACCCTTGACTATCCTGTCCTTAGAGATGCAGAAGCTAAACCTCACGTAATCTCTGCCGGCAGTATTGGGAAAGGCAGTGCCTGGTAACGTAACCACGTACTTAGTGCTTATTAGGTAATCCACGAACTCCTCAACACTCATGCCGATGCTATCCAATAGTTTCCTAACCCGTGGAAACACGTAGAAAGCCCCTGCACTCTTCCAAACCTCGAAGCCAGGGACTTTCCCTAACTCGGTAACTATGACATCTCTACGTTCTCTAAATAAGTTAACCATGTTCCTTACAGGTTCCCAATCCCCCTTTAGCGCCGCGATGGCAGCACGTTGAGCCATAGATGGTGGGCATGACCAGATATTAACGGCTAACTTCGTTAAGTTACGTACGACGTCACTCCTAGCAACTAAGTACCCGACCCTCCATCCCGTCATGGAGAAGGTTTTCGAGAACCCATTCAGGTAAACCACGTAGTCACGCCAGTCAGGAAATTCCATGAATGACTTAAACGTACCTTCCTCGTAAACGAAGTTATCGTAAATCTCGTCAACGAAGATTACCAGGTTATGCTTCCTAGCTAGATCCATTAAGGCCTCAAGCTCCGCTGGCTTGAATATTGCTCCCGTGGGATTGTGGGGGTTGTTGACCACTAAGGCCCTAGTCTTGCTGGAGATGGCTTTCTCGATCTCCTCGATGTCTAAGCTGAAGCCCCTATCCTCTCCTTCCCACTTAAGCGGGATGTAGACGGGCTTAGCTCCTATGAACTTGGGGGCTTCCGAGTATACAGGGTAAGTCGGTTCGGGAACTATCACTTCATCACCAGGCCTCAGGTACGCGGCGAGAGCAAGGAATGCGGCCCCCTTAGTACCTATCGTTACTAGAACTTCATCCTCCCGAACATCGCTGCCATACCTCTCATTAAGGTACTCAGCGATGGCGATTCGCAACTCCTTTATGCCTTGCGTCTCGGTATATCCTGTGAACCGCTCCTTTAGTGCCTTAATCCCCTCCTCAACTATGTGGTCAAACGTAGGTATGTCCGGCTGACCAACACCGAAGCTAATGACATCCTTACCAGCGGCTTTAAGTTCCTTGGCCTTAGCTATGTATGCGAATCCTCGTTCACCAAGTAAGTCCCTAATGCACTCCTTAAGACCTAGTGTGGGTGGGTTATTCACGTTGTGCACCAAGTTAGTCTTACCACGGAGGAGTTAATAATGTCGCATTTCCTAACCACGAATAATTCACGCAATCATTCAGAACAAGGTGCTTACTCACGCTGTAAATGCATTTAAAATATGTTGCATGCTTTATGAAGTTTAAGAAAAAGAGAATTAATAATCACAGCAGTAAATTATGCTTGGTGAGGACTGCTTGGGTAAGGGTTGTGAAGACATAGTTAAGGAAGTACTGAAGATAGTATGGCCTAAGCCCCTAAAACTATTCACGGCTGGGCCAGTCGCGTGCTTCCCCGAAGTCTTGGAGGCTATGTCCTTCCAAATGTTTAGCCACAGATCGAAGGAGTACCGCGACTTACATAGGGACACAGTCGAAAGACTAAAGGCTTTCCTAGAGGCTAAGGAAGGTACCGTACTTCTCTTCCCCAGTAGCGGTACTGGCGTAATGGAGGCCAGCATAAGAAACTTCGTGAGTCCCGGCGGGAAGGTTCTCGTCACGATCATCGGGTCCTTCGGGAAGCGGTATAAGGAAGTAGTGGAGTCGAACGGCAGGGTTCCCGTAGTACTGGAGGTAGAACCCGGAAACCCAGTCCTACCCGAAGAGCTAGACGATGCACTTAAAAAGAACCCAGACGTCGAGGCCGTAACTATAACGCATAACGAAACCAGCACAGGCGTTCTGAACCCACTTAAGGAGCTAGCTAAGGTAGCGAAGGAGCACGGGAAGTTAGTATTCGTTGACGCGGTCTCCTCTATGGGGGCAGCAGACATAAAGTTTGATGAGTGGGGCCTCGACGTAGTCTTCAGCAGTAGCCAGAAAGCATTCGGTGTCCCGCCAGGCCTAGCTATAGGAGTATTCAGTAAGGAGGCGTTGAAGAAAGCACGGAACATACCGAATAGAGGATGGTACTTCGACGTACTCAAGTACATTAAGTACCAGGAGGAGCAGTGGTCAACACCATCCACACCCCCAATACCCCAGATAATAGCGCTTAACGTAATCCTGCGCGTAGTCGAGAAAATCGGTGGTAAGTACGAGTGGCTGAAGATCTATGAAAGGAGGGCGGAGAAGATAAGGTCGGGAGTTAAGGCCCTAGGTATGACGTTATTCGCGAGGGAAGGGTACGAGAGCCCCACCATAACGTGCGTCAGGACACCGCCTGGAATCAACGGCTTAGACGTTTACAACAGGATGAGGGAGAAGGGTTACGAGTTAGCTAAGGGTTACGGGCAGTTCAAGAAGACAACGTTCAGGATAGGGCACATGGGCTACATGCCTGACGAGTACATAGATGAGATGCTTAAGGCACTAAAGGAAGTGCTTGAGGAACTAAAGAAAGGCAAGTAAGTTTCGTCGGGTGAGCCGTGATGACGGGGAAGATAAAGGTACTCGTGGCAGCCCCGATCCATGAGGATGCCATTAAACTGCTCCGTGACGCCGGTTACGAGGTGGTTGTGAGGGAGTATCCCAGCGTCGAGGAGTTAAAGAGCATTATCGGCGAGTTTGACGTAATCATCGTTAGGAGTAAACCAAAGGTAACCGCGGAAGTAATAGAGGCAGGTAAGAAACTCAAGGTCATTGCTAGAGCAGGGGTTGGCCTAGACAACATAGACTTAGAAGCCGCGAAAAGAAGGGGAATTAAGGTAATTAACGCCCCCGCAGCCCCAACCAGAAGTGTCGCTGAGCTAGTCATAGGACTAGCAATAGCTGTTCTCAGGAAGATAGCTTACGCCGACAGGAATATGCGTGAGGGGAAGTGGGTGAAGAAGAAGTGCCTAGGAACAGAACTCAGCGGTAAGACCCTAGGCGTGATAGGTTTCGGTAGAATAGGAAGAGAAGTAGCGAAAATAGCTTCGAAGGGCTTCAACATGAACATACTGTACTACGACGTTATCAGGGCATCAGAGGATGTTGAGAAGGAATTAAATGCGAAGTTCTCGTCAATCGATGAAGTCATAGAGAACGCCGACATAATCACGCTACACGTGCCCCTACTCGAATCAACAAGGCACCTAATCAACGAAGAACGACTTAAGAAAATGAAGTCAACTGCCATACTAATTAACACCTCGAGAGGAGGCGTAGTTGACACTGACGCCCTTGTTAAGGCATTGAAGGAGGGCTGGATAGCTGGAGCAGGCCTAGACGTGTATGAGGAGGAGCCCCTTCCTCCTGACCACCCGTTAACTAAGTTAGATAATGTAGTGCTAACTCCGCACATAGGGGCTTCCACGGAGGAGGCTCAGCGCCGGGCTGGTCTAGAGGTGGCTCAAAAGATAATTGAATACTTGAAAAACAAGGTTTAGGAAGGCAATAACTACGGAATGGCTTTTTTGTCAAATGCATTAAAAATACATTATTAGTAAAGGGGACGCATGCTACATAGCTAAATGAAAATGATGTAGGTGACCGTTATTGGGACAAAGTACTAAGGTGCGCGTTAAGATACCCAAGTATAGCATACCCAAGAGAAAAGTATCACCCACACTTCTCAATATTAACGACCTATTACCACACGAGGAGATAATCCATGAAAGACTCAACGCGTTGCTAGACATGATCCTCGAGCTCGGTGCTGTCGATATGCCCATAATAGCGGCTCCTGTTCCGGGGACAAACAAGTACCTAATAGTTGACGGACATCATCGATGGGCAGCTCTTAAGAAGCTAGGAGCTAGAAAGGTTCCGGCCATAATAATCAATTACTTCAGTCCCGAGGTCCGCGTGTACACATGGTACCCTGGATTCAAAGGGGATGCAGGAGAATTCCTGGAACTCATTAATGAGGTTGGGGTGAACATAGAGACCGGGACGGACGGTGAGGACGCGATAAAGAGTGTTGAGTCGGGGAAGTGTAAGGTCGGTGAGTGGGAGTGCGCGTTCATAATGTTAGGAAAGAACGGCAAGTACTTCAAACTTGGCGGCTGGTTAGAGGGACAGAAGAAGGTCGTTAAGGTGCTTGATAAGTTAGCCGGAATGGGCAAGCTAACCATGACGTGGTATGGACTGCTTGAAGATGCCCTTAAGGATCTTAAGGAAGATGAAATTGACTACGTACTGGTGCGGAGGGGATTAACGAAGGATGAAGTAATGAAGGTAGTTAAGGCAGGTAAGGTACTCCCTCCGAAAACAACCCGACACGTTCTTCCCTTCGTGCCGGAAAAGGTGTACACGAAGCTATCCATGCTCATGTAGCTCCCGAGGCAAGCGTATCTAGGAACCTCAGCCTCTTCGCCGGGTCCGGATGAGTCATGAATATCTCGGTAGGCACTAACCTAGGCTGTGACTTAATCCACTCAACAACCTCATCAATATCGATGATGCCGTATCCACGCACCTCAATACCCTCCTCAGGATCCGCTATTAAGAATGCCTTAAACTTACTCGCGGACGCGACCTTACTGGGCGCGAACGCCTTCAACTCACCGCTCGCTACGAGTATCCTAGCTAGTGCCCGCTGAAGCTTCCTAGCCCCGCCAGGCACGGTTAGGGCGGCGTGTGCGTCTGCGTAGTACTCCCGTAACCTGCTCACGTAAAGTACGGCGAAGTTAAAGAGGAACGCCACACCCATGAGGACAGCTCCGATGATGGGAAGGATCGATGCTTCACCCTCCCTATCCCCGCCGCCAAACCAGCCAAAGTACATGAGTACTCTCCCAAGCCAGAATATAAGTGCCGGAAGAATGCTGATAACCATCATTAGCTCAACGTCCCTATGCTTTATGTGGCCTATCTCATGCGCTAAGACAGCCTCGACTTCCTCTGGGGGTGCTATGCGGAGTAAGCCCTCAGTAACAGCTACCTTGTACCCGGTGAGCCTGTTGCCGTAAGCAAACGCGTTAGGCACGTCAACATGGGCTATCATTGCCTTCGGAATGAAACCTAGGTTGGAGGCCCGAGCAATGCGCGCTATTAACTCCTCAACCCATGCATACCTCCCGCCCATGATTGGCTCAGCGTTGTATGCCATCTCGATTATCTTCGGACCCACAAGCCACTGAAGCACATGTATACCTATAACAAACACTAAGGAGAGGACAAGAACAGTCGATAATCCGGCCGTGGGGGTAAGCACGTAAGTAAATAGCGCGGTGAGTATAAGTGTTGATAAGCCAATAAGGAATGCTAAGGTCGTCAACATCGATACCTTCAACTTAGTTAAGGTCCTCATACTATCTCACCCTAATATCTAAGGGATTTCTGGAAAGAATTAAGTTTTAACATAGTTAGCGGCGGAGCCGTCCATAACGTCATGCCAAAAGCGTTACTGTGGATCAATACTTGAAGGCTGAGGAAATCGCTCTCCTAATATCGGTTGGTAATGTCTTATAATCTACCTCTGAGTCCTTAAGACCCTTAAACTCATCCAGCTCTAGGAGGTCCCACTCCTTAGGTTCCTCTTCCTCCTTCCTAGTGTATACGCCCTTGAAGGTCTTGTGGATGGCTACGAAAGTCTTGCCATCAGGGGTTCTCAAGACCTCAATAAGCATGAGGTCAGTTCCTTTCCTCACGAGGTATGCTTCCTCCTTCGTAGCCTTCAGCATTCCTCACACCACTTACCTCTGAGGGAGCGTCCTTTAAACCTTACCGCTCCTTAGAACTCAATGGTTGTTACTGGATTTCTTATTCCCGAAGATATTGTTCAGCACCTTGTCCGGTATCTCATATGTCACGGATGCTATCTTAGCTACGTAGCTGTCGGAAGGTGTTGATTTAGGTATCCCTGTCTCGAGGGATATTAGCTGCTTCCTTATTTCCTTCTCGACTTTATTCCTTATCGAGCCGGAGGATATCTCCTCAGCCAGCTTAACGGCAACGAAGAATTTCGTAAACCTACGTATGGTGTCCTCAAACTCCGGTAGCGCCTCTAACATCCTCTTTATAGCTTTAACTACGAACTCATAGGGTTCAAAGTCAAGGTAGTACAGGGTTAATGCAAACCTAAGTATTCTAGCAACGTCACCCTCGCTCATCTCAGGTATGAGCGACTTTATCCCTTCTCTAACCCTCTCCACGGGCAGGTCGGACGTTAGTAGCTTGATTATTTCCTCGTACCGTTCCTCCTTATCGAAGACCTTACTAAATATCTCGCTATAGTCGTCCCTTATGCCTAGTCCGCGAACCCCTACAATATAGAGGCTTATGAGTTCCTTCTCAAAAATGTCATCGGGTTTGGAAGCCCCTCTGAAAGGTTCGACACCCTCACTCTCTAAATGCTTTTTTACTAACTCAGTAGCCTTCTCGCGACTTGGATTAGGGTCCATTAGTAACTCGCTTATGGCGTCAACGTATGCTTTTACACGCTTTCTCTTAGCATTCATACACTCACCTCGACTGACATTAAACGCTAGTTACTCGGTGTTTCCGAGTGACTCTCATTATTTTACTTTAAGTAATCTGCGTTTTTAAGAATGCCTTAAGGCATGGATGGCAGGAGGATAGCTTCTACTTTAGAGTTCGGTGTGTCAAGGGACACTATGGCGGTGTCATTGTTCCTTAGCATTACATCTCCTTTGGCAATAACTAGGGACCCGAAGGGCATTTCAGCAAATCTTACTCTGTGGGTTATGAAGTACGTTTCACGAGAGAAAAGAAGTGTGGGTCTGAGCAACTCCACCCTATATATCGATGGTGTCCTATAGTCGAAGTCCATCACCTTAAAAACTACACGCGTATTCTTGATAATATGAGCATACGGACCAAGAAACCCCTGTATGCGGTCACAGTTAATTATCCTGAGGGTGTATCTCAGATCCTTAAAAACACCTTGCGTGAGACGATGTACGACTAACTTACTCATGTCACCCCAACCGAGGGTTTCAGAGACTAAAGGTAACTCTTTAATAAACTCCTTAAGGGACAATGGCTTTAGGAATCCCTTAATCCTTAAACCACATAAGCATTCCAACGCACCTTGCTTCTCCTCTACGCAATTAATGTCTATGTCAGACTCCCTCCCAGCATACCCGCCTAGAAGGCTGCCTGTAGGACCGCATCGTAATTCGCATTCTTCACGGAGTAGTCTGATTAATTCCATAGCTACTGACTTAATCTTGTTCCTAGAAACGTAAGTAATGCTTTCAACGTTGTTGAAATGAAGGAATTTCCGGGTCTGCCTTATCCAGGAAGGGTTAACGACAGGTGCTTCCCTACCTAACTCGGGCACGTGCTTAATAAAGAATGGGTAGTACCTAGTAATTATCTCGAAAGCTTCACTCAAACGCTTCACTTTCTTCCCATTCACGAGCCGAGGTACGGCGATAGGAGCACCAGGATGGACGCAGCCCTTCACAACCCAGAGGGAACCGTCAATGAGTTCTAAGAGATCGCCTTCTAAGTATGCTTCAGTACAGCAGTAATTCTGGTTAGCTGACATGATCTACGTGGCGCCTCAAGGTTGCTGGTTACTTAGGGAGCTAGAGGATCTTAGTTCTAGATCCAGTTTGCGTGCGTGTTCTCTATGGTTCCTTATTCTGCTTGTTTTTCTCTGCCCTCTAATACGGAAGGATCTCTTCCGCTTTTCTCGGCTAGTGGTATTCTTGATCTTTATTTTCTTTAGGCTTAATGTTCCCCGCACACTCTTATCCTTGTTGAGCAGGTTTAGGTTCACCTTATATACTATGAAGCGACCACGTCTCTTGCAATGCACTTTCAAGTAGCCATTCTCTTTGAGCTTTCTCAACAAGTAACCAGCACGCTTTGTACTCATCTTAAACGCTTTCGCAAGCCTGCGTGCATTAATAAACATGTCTCCCCTCTTCCTTAACCATTCAAGCACGTCATCAATCTCAGGCAAGAAGTTAGCACCTAATCAAACGTCTACGAGGTTCCTAAAATAGGCTTACCCATTATTCCCTGATTTCTCTCATTCGCGATAATTACCTTTTAAATTTAAACGAGAAGACAAATGACAGGTAGTGGAGTGGTGAGGGCTTGACATTCATGGTTACTGCATGCACAGTGAGGGTCCCTGCCGGGTGAGGAGCGTGCTGGGGGCGCAACTCTTCTTTAGTAGTGTTGCTCAGGTAGTAGTGTTCATTGCGCTCCTCCTGCCACCGGTTATAATGGGACTCGTTCACGCCATCCTGTACTTCCAGGGAAGGAGAGGGAGTAGGGATCCTCAGATGCTTAATGTTGCTGATAGTGGAGGTAACTTAAGCGGGGTCACGATAGTAGTTCCCGTGAAGGATGAGCCTGAGAGCCTAATGCTTGGCATGATTAATCATATGACGAGATTAAGAAGCGAGCTACGCGGTGATTATGAGGTAGTATTCGTTTGCGATGATCCTCCCGAGAAGGCGGCACCCATAAAGAAAAGTGTTGAGAAATTAGCTCAAGATTTAAACTTAAAGGTGCGTTTCATGATAAGAACCGAGGGCCAGAAAGGCAGGGCCGCCGCTCTTAACTGGGTTGTCCGGAACTTTGCTAGAGACATAGTCGTTATCCTAGATGTTGATACGAGGCCGCAACCTGGTTACCTAACTAACTTAGTTAAGTGTGTTCGTGAGGGTAATGCAGCTTGCGTGGGGCGCTGGGATGGTTACTGGATAACATCAACGAAGCTAGCGCGGGCGGTGGGCTTCTCGATGAAGTACCTAGTTGATACGCTTTACAGGGGGCGAGCTTCAAAGGGATTCTTCATTTTCCCTCTAGGATCTGGGACAGCCTTTGATAGGGGCGCCTTACTGAATGTTGGGTTATGGGATGAAGGTATAGTTCAGGACGATATGCACATAGGCACTAAGCTCATGTGGAAGGGGTACAGAGTAGGATTCATAGATAACGTGTCACTTAAGGTGCTGGTACCCTCCAGGTACGAGGCCCTGAAATTACAGCAGGCTAGATGGTCTTACGGTGCCATGGAGACGCTGAAGAACGGGTGGAGAAGAATATTTAGTTCCCCATACCCCTTCCTTAAGAAAGTGGAGGCCACACTCTTCCTAATGCAGTACGTACCGCATGCACTGCTAGCCCTGTCAGGCATAGTCATCCCGGCACTTGCCTTACTTTTGAGGCAGGACATAATGCTTCTAGGGGTAGTGCCTGCCGCCTTCCTACTAGTACTTATTGGACTTTATGGTTACTCCTTCTACTCCTCCCTAAGGGAGGTCGGGTTGTCAAGATCCTTAACTATACGTACGATGGGTTCATCATCATCATTCACGATAAGCCTGTCACCAATAGTGCTGGCGTACACGGTAATTGGTTTACTGCGGAATCGGTATAGCTACAGAGTCACGCCGAAAGGTGAGTCAGAGAGCGCGCTGGTCAGTAGGTGCCTAGAAGAGAAGATCTTCCTAGCGTATGTAGTGGGAATGATGATCCTCAACATTATCTTAGGTAATTACGCGACTGGTTTATGGTTACTGATGTTCATAGCTCCATTAATCTACACACTCACAAACGCTGAGCGCATAATAAAGTTATAGAGTTAAGGAGCCCTCAGCCTGGTCTAGGCTCCTCATAGCAGTTAGTAGCTCGGTCGACTGACCTCTTCATCGGTACTCCATAATAGTGAGTGACGTTCAGATTATTAGGTGGTCTTACACAGGTTAATTCAGGATGATGAAGAAGAGCCGACTCGATTGATGAAGTGATTATCCTCGGCTGACTCACACACTTTAACTTAAAAAGCAACACATCCCTAACATAGTGTGCCTTGAGGGGTGATCATAAATGAGTGTCTTAGTTAGTCCCGCACTAGTTCAAAAGCATGTAGAAAGCTCTGAACTCCTGAGGAAAGCTTACGAAATCCTAGAGCATGATGAGGAGGTACAAGAACTCATTAAGATGGCGAACATCATGGCTGTTGGGAGGCTAAAGTACAACGACCACGGCATAATTCACTCTAGGATAGTTTCAGGGGCAGCACTGGAGATTTTCGACAGGCTAGTTAGGTCTGGCATTAAGCCAACAACAATCGAGTTCGGGACCGCGCGTAGCATAGATGAGGCTAAGCTAGTGGTTCTCCTAGCATCCTACCTACACGACATAGGTAATGCTGTGCATAGAATCGATCATGAGATGATAGGGGCCATCCTAGCGAAGGACCTTATTGACAGGATCCTAACGACGGTGATTCCAGACATTGGTAAGAGGAAGTATATGCTGAGGCAGGAAGTAATGCATGCAATTTACGCAACCGAGATGAACACTAACGCATTAACTGTGGAGGCGAGCGTCGTGAAAATAGCTGACGGAACCGACATGGCTGAGGGACGTGCACGTATACCCTATAAGTTGGGGAAGTTAGATATGCATGCTGTCTCAGCCTTAAGCATAAAGAAGGTAGCGATAAACAGTGATGGCAGTACCCCAATACGTATAGAAATATTCATGGAAGACTTCGCCGGCCTATTCCAGGTGGAGGCCGTCCTTAGACCGAAAATACTCTCTAGTGGTCTACAAAAGTACGTTGAGGTATACGCAAACGTTAATGGTAAAATACATAGAGTTTTCCCAACGTAGGATGCGTTTTGTCCTATCATTAGAAGCACTCAGCCCGATTTGGCTGTGTCGCATCTACCTTTATTAGTTTCCCCCAAATATTGGATATGGTGTCCAATAAATGCCCGGGAAGGCAACGATCTTAGGGGTAGCTATCATAGCGTTAATCCTAAGCTTCATAGCGCTAGGCTTCATGTACTGGCAGAATCAGTCACTTAAGTCCTTAATAGCTAGGCAGAACGAAGAACTAAACAAGCTAGCCCAAAAGTTAGGAAGCATAGAGAAGAACTTAGCGAGTAATTCAGGAAAGATAGAGGACATAGGGCAGAAAGTGTCTAGCGTAGCTAGTGAAGTGAGTTCCGTGAAGAGCAGTGTCAGTAATGTGGCGAGCAACCTTCAAAGCGTTCAGAGCGGGCTTAATAGCGTACAGAGTAATGTCGAGAAGCTTAGTAACACCGTGAAAAGCGTGACCGCTGAAGTTAAGTCCCTAGCTGAAAGGCTTGCGAGCGTTACAAGTAACGTTACACTGATTCAAGATCAGATTAAGGCGGTACAGAAACAAGTTGAGTCAATAAGGTATCCGCTCACGCTAACCGACGCCTTAGGCAGGCAGGTGACGATACCCTACAAGCCTCAGAGGATTGTCTCAACAGCCCCATCCATAACCGAGATACTCTTCCTGGTTGGTGCTGGTAATAATGTTGTTGGTGTCGATAAGTTCTCTAATTACCCACCAGTAGTTAAGGAACTAGTTAAGAACGGCACCATCAAAGTCGTTGGGGGGTTCTCAACACTAAATATTGAGGCGATATTAATGCTAAAGCCTGACATAGTGTTTATGACAACTGGTGTTCAGGAGCGCTACGCTAAGGAACTAGCTGGCATGGGCGTAACTGTGTTCGTGCTCCCATCTAGGGACATGTCTGACGTGTTTAGTGACATCCTAACAGTCGGGCTAATAACGGGTCATTTCAATAAGGCACTTAAGGTTGTGGAGGAGATGAGGAACATAATAACTAGCACCAGGCTAAAGGTTGAGGAATACCTGAACAAGACAGGAAGTAAACCCGTTAAGGTGTACTATGAAATATACCCAGACTACTGGACTGTAGGTAGAACATCATTCATAAACGACATAATAACGTTGGCAGGTGGTGTCAATATATTCGAGAACGAAACCACCTCCTACTTTGTGGCATCACCGGAAGCGGTCATAGCAGCGAACCCTGACGTGATCCTAATGAATTATAACTACGGGTACTTCGGCACAGTGAATGACTTAATTAAGCGCATCACATCAAGGGAGGGTTGGGCAAACATAACGGCTGTCAAGGACGGGAGGATATATGTATTTAGTGGTGTCGCAGAGGATATTATGGTTCGCCCCGGGCCTAGAGCCGCGTTAGCGATAGCGCTCATGGCCAGGGTGCTTTACCCGCAGGCTTTCGGGATAACGGTAGTGCCTCACAACATAAACGAAACAGTTATGCAGGAGTGGGGCATACCTACATCGCTGGGGTAGCGGATGTGCGCGTTAAGGGTATACGTTGAGGTAACGCGAAGAAGGTTTTTTGTAGCGTTACTGATTGCCTTACTAATTCTCGTTCTTTCCTTTATGGCTCAACTAGCGTTCGGTGCAGTCACGCTTAACCCTCTTCGTGTTCTTGAAGATGGGTTGAGGGAGATACTCACCGCGACCACCGGCATAGCTAGGTACAGGCTTGAACGTGCTTTAGCTGGCGTGGTGGTTGGAGCATCGCTTGCACTCTCTGGTTACTTAATACAGACAACTACGAGGAACCCCCTCGGCGACCCATACCTTCTAGGGATCTCATCAGGTGCTTTATTTGCTGTGGTGCTCACATTCGCCCTTCCTGCCTCAGCCATCACGTTATTTGTAGTGAGGCCTTTTGCCGCCTTAATTGGAGGGATTATAGCGTACCTACTTACATTACTAATAGCTAGTAAGGCTGGGATGACTCCGACCTCAATAGTGCTTTCGGGGGTTGCGGTCGGCACCTTCTTCTACTCAGCCTCGTTGTTCCCGCAGTACTTCATACTGCGTGACATACATAAGGTGTTCGCGTGGAGCATGGGTTCATTAGTGGTGGTTAACCTTAATAAACCCATCGCGATAGCACTTGCCCTGACGGCCTGCACAATATACTCGTGCGTATCTAGGAATGTACTCAATGCGCTAAGCATTAGTGACGACTTCGTCCGTGACTTAGGTCGTGATCCCTCGAGAGAGCGGGTGATCCTGACAGCGATGGCCGCAGTGCTCGCTTCCTTCTGCGTAGCTTACTTCGGCGTAATAGGTTTCGTGGGTCTAGCATCACCGCATTTCGCAAGAAGACTACTAGGTAGCGGCGACGCACGCTACATAATACCGCTCTCCCTTGTTTTCGGCGCATCGATGCTTAGCTTAACTGACGTTGTGGCTAAAACAGTGTTCTACCCTATAGAAGTGCCTGTGAATGTGATCGTATCACTGGTTGGTGCGCCTACACTGGCAGCCATAATGGTGGGGATGAGGAGGCATGCTCGAGGTTGAGAACTTAAGCGTTGCTTATGGCAAGGTTAACGTTATTAAGAGCGTGAGCTTCGAGTTAAGACCATCGTTGGTTGCGTTAATAGGGCCTAACGGGTCTGGCAAGACCACATTGCTTAAGGCGATAGCCGGCATGGTACCGTACTCAGGGGAGGTACTCATTGATGGTATCAACTTGAGGCACATCCGCGTAGACAGGCGCACCGAGTACGTTACCTATGTGCCACCAACAATATCGGCGCTCCCTGACATGACGATAGGTGACCTCCTCCTAAGCGACAGTAGTGCTGACGTAGCCTTACTTGAGAGGTACGTAAGGATCTTCGGCGTAGAGCGCTTGCTCTTCCGCAGAATATGGGAGGTTAGTTCAGGTGAATTAGAACGGGCCCTGCTGGCCAGGGGTTTAGCGAGGCGTTCTAAAGTGTTGCTAGTGGATGAGCCTCTCTCATACACGGACGTGAGGTATCAGTTAGTGGTTATGAGGTGCTTAAGGAGGCTCGCTAACGAGGGCAGGGTAGTCGTGGTTGCGTCGAACCAGTTAAACCCCCTTCTTAACTACGTTGATCGCGTGCTGGCGCTTAAGGATGGTAAGTTATTCATCAATGCCCCACTAAAGACCGGCGTGGATGAGGATAAGTTAAGTGAGCTCTATGGGGTTAAGATGAAGGTCATTACAATTGACAATATTGTGGATGTTGTTCCTCTTGACGAAGCGAAGGGCTAGAGGTTAGCGGTAGTTGTTACTTAGGTAACTATCATTAAGGAGCACCGCATCCTTAGTTAATGATGGATGGTGAGATAATATGGAGCCGCTAAAGTACGAGAAAGCTGTAAGCATCAAGAGCCTAGCCAGGACTGGCTGGATGAATAGGGGAGTACCTCCTGCTCTAGCCGAGACCGTTGCTGCACATACCTTCGAAGTGGCATTCCTCACGCTACTCATCGCGAAAACACTAGTCAGGCGAGGTATTAACGTGGATCTCGGCAAGGCATTAACCATCGCGATAATACATGATATCCCGGAGGCGTTAGCGGGAGACATAGTCAAGTGGAGCAAGGAAAGGTTACGCGGCGTGGAAAAGCTTGATGAGGAGGCTCTGAGGGACTTAGGCCTGGGCTCATTCAATGAGTTACTGAAGGAGTTTGAGGAGAAGGCAACGCTAGAGGGTGCCCTAGTCAAGCTAGCTGACCACCTAGCAACGATGCTTGAAGCCAAACGCTACCTGAGGCAAGGATACAACGTTAGCGACATTGCTGAAGGAAGCGCATCAGCAATCAAGAAATTACTGGAAACACCTACACTGAGCCAGTACAGGCAGGAGGTGCAGGAAGCTCTTCAAGAATTATTTGGGAAAAACACCAGCCTGTGAAGCCTCCTCCAACGCGCGCAGGAACTCATAGTCAGTCTCAGCAACCTTATCTAGCCACCCGAGCCTCTCATAGAACCTCCTAAGCAACTTAAGCGAAGACTCAACAAACCAGAAATTCCTCACGTAAGACCCCTCATGAAAAGAGAAGAGCTAACAAGCTTTTATTGCTGACCACCATACCTTACCGTGAAAAATTAATAAGGAAGCACATGTAACCAATGCTGGAGGGCCCGTCGTCTAGCCCGGTTAGGACGCCGCCCTTACAAGGCGGAGGTCCGGGGTTCGAGTCCCCGCGGGCCCACCAGAACCTTGCTTATTCTTCCTAGATTCCCTACCCACAATTATGACTCAAAGCCGTCATGCGTGTATGTAATTCTCTTATTAGAAATTAATGCCAGGGACCGTTGATTGTAGCGGAAACTCCTCATTCAATAATGCGTATACCCCTACAGTGTTTTTACATAAGAGTTTTAGGTTAATAGTAGGGAGCCAAGATCAAAATAGTAAGGAAAGCTAAAAATACTAATTTCAGTTGCTCTATAGGTCCTCGTATTTAGAATAGGTAGAGATAAGTAGTTTTAACTTAGGCGGAGTTGAGTCATTAATAGGCGGGGCGAAGAAGCTTCTGGATAAGGGTAATTATGCTTACGCAATGTATGAAGCATACCTTTGACCTTTAAATAAGGGTTCACCATGATAATGTGAGAGAGAACAGGGAACCTCAAGAAGAATGCAGGTAACATTCACCCTAGGCTACTCATTTGAGAAGTATTAATCTCTTATTCTCTATTGCTCGCACGTCATGTTAGACAGTACACTACCTGCTTTTAAAAATGATTTAAAAAGGATGTGTTGTATGTGAGAGAACTTCTTAATTCCTTTTGTGGGTAGGGGGTCCTGGGTTTCGCGTTCCCGCAAGCTAGTCGCTTATTATTTGAGTCTGACTGCTCTCGTGGTTTTACTGTAAGGACTCAGAGATTTCCTTTACCGCTTCTATGAAATAGTTCATCTCATCTTCAGTTCCTATGGTGACTCTGACGTACTCCTGGAGCTTCTCGTGGGTTAGTGGCTTGACTATTATGCCGTGTTTCATGAGTTCTGCATATAGTTCCTTCCCTTGAATATCGCTCACCCCTACCAGTATAAAGTTGGTGACGCTGTCCCTTACCTTTACGCCACGTATTTTATTGAGCGAACTAACGGTGTTTTCACGGGTTTTGACGATGTTATTAACGTATTCTCGGATGATTCCCAAACTCTCTAAGGCTCCTATCCCCGCTGCTATCGAGGTTATCGGTATGTCAAACGCTCTCTTCTTGGATAGTACTTCGCGGAGGGTTTGAGGCTGGCCAAGCACATACCCCAGCCTAGCCCCAGCTATAGCAAATGCCTTGGAGAGCGTCCTCAGTATTATTAAATTGTCATAACTACTTATCCAGTCCTTGAATGTTACGCCAGAGAATTCGAAGTATGCCTCATCAACGATGACGTACCTGAATTTCTTCAGCGCCTCCCTAAGGAAGTCCTCATTAACGATGAGGTTCCCTGTGGGATTATTAGGGTTGGAAACGTAGAGCACACCGCTCTTGCTGGCAAATTTAAGCGTCAGCTCCTCATTAAGGAGAAGGTCATCACTTAAGGGAACCCTAATGACGGGAACACCGGCTGACTCAAAATCAATGAGTGCAGGCTCAAACGTCGGCGAGGGTGAGACCACGTAAAGACCTAGGCTCCTGAAGTAGAGAGCGCTGTACAGCATAAACGACTCAGAGCCAGGTAATAGCTTAATGTACTCTGACTCAACACCTACGTAACCTGACAGTAAATTCATTAGCGATTCGTTTAAATCAGCATAATCATATCTGTTCATAAGGGATGCTGCTTCCCTAACTCTATCAATCACAGGTCTAGGAGGAGGGTAAGGACACTCATTCAGGTTTAACCTTATGAGTCCGTCTCCAGTCAAGTTTCCCACCCTTATCAACAATCACACCAACATAATTATGTTAAAGATTTCGACGATCACGAACGCTTTTTAAAGCAACTTACATAACGGGGCAGAATAATGAAAATTAATCGAAGAGGCGTAAGTGGTCTCATAGCAGCAATAGTGCTCACAGCAATAGCCCTCCAGCTACTCTACGTACTCACGGAAACATACCGAAACTCTGCCAGAGCCCTTGATCGAGAGTATTTACAGTCAGTTGATAATTTAGCTAAGCTTCAAACCAACGTGAAAGTTAGTGTAAGTAACTCAACAATATACTTAAGCTCGTCCAACACCCTAAGAATACTCGATGCATACCTCGTAAACGGCTCCACGATCCAGAGAGTGAAATTACTGAAGTCCGTAGTTCGACCCACAAAAACCCCGGTTCTCGCCTCAACAATATATGATGCTATACAAAGAGGAGGGACTGCCTTACTAATATTCGATGGGGGAAAA
The DNA here is from genome assembly GCA_027023255.1 of Desulfurococcales archaeon. Taxonomy (GTDB): domain Archaea; phylum Thermoproteota; class Thermoprotei_A; order Sulfolobales; family NBVN01; genus WAOL01. The sequence goes on along the minus strand of JALVVU010000007.1, from coordinate 1,682 downwards.
TACCTAGTGATAAGGAACAGTACGTTAGTTCAGCCCGTAATTAACAGCAACCCGACATATGCTGAGGACGCGAGGATAGCGACGATAGCCATCTCCGAAGTATTCAACCAATACTCTAGCGTGTTGTGTTTTAACGGTAGCTGTAAGCTTGACTTAGTTTGGTTTGCTCCAATGTTCGTTGGCTATAATGGGGTGCAAGCACTGAGGTTCCCTAGCGTACTCTACTGGAACATAAATTACACCGGTTCTAAGTTCATTAACGAAACATGCTTTAACTTCACGGGTAAGATTTCTATTCAGTGGTTCTCGGCAGCATTTTTCGGCATTGTGGTGTACTATTCACATGTAAGGACACTAAACGTAACCCTAACGATAGGGTACAGTACTCCATACACTTCATTATTTAATAGCAATGGTAAAGGCATAGTCGGTCAAGTAGTATACTATGTATTCCCAAGTAGCGATAACCCGGTAAGACCTTTCCACCTGCATCCAGTTGTCTTAACCGATGTAGGGATTCCTAACATACCGCTATATAGGCGAGTGGTGAGAATTTACAGAGTACCGAGTACTTGGGGTCAATGGGTGGTAAAGGATAGGCTCACGTTTACCGTGGATCTAAGTAGCGCCCCGCCAGAAGGATATGTCCTCGTAGGTTTTGAGGCAAACATAAATACTCAGTTCATTTACTATCAGAATACTCACGTATCATAAAACTTAGGTTAAGTGAGTTAATTATGAAGATTTCTCGGGCTAAGTTGCCTGGTAAATTAGCCTGCCGAAACCCTCCCTTGATGCTGACTTATCGTAAATTTTCCTTATCCGTAGTATGTATGCAGGATATTTAACACTCGATGAGCTGGGTGTACCGTGGTACAGGTCATGCATTAGGTTCAGGTACTCCATCACCTCTCCCTTCTCCACGATTTTGGTGTCGCACTTAACCTCAAACGAGGTTATCGGTGGTGTATAGAAAAGTAGCGTTACTTTCCCGTTCGCTTTAATGTTCTCCCAAGTGTGTTTTCTTGCCATTTCAAGCGCACCGAAGACTCTGAGGTCAAGCTTGTTAATATCGTAAAAATACTCAGTAAGTTCCTTAAGCACGTACTTCATCCCTTTACTACTTTTCTCCCTCATGACTTCCCGGGCCCTTTCAAGCATTTCATGGAGGTACTCACCCTTCGGTACGAAGCCAATCATTTTCACAGAACCATTAAGACTGGCAGGTCCGTCCGTAATGAATACGGGATTAGCCCTCGTGAACATTAAGTAAACGTCTCGAGGATCAACCTCCCCCTTAAGCATTCTCTTAAGGAATTCCAGCCTATCATAGAAGACATACTTCAGGAACTTCTCAGGTAGTGCAGACATGATCCTACTCCCCTCATATAGGCGTCCCCTTTAATTAGAACTTAACGCTAGGCACTAGTGCCTCGGTCCCCCCTCACCCTTAGTAACGAGCTGAAGTAACCTAGCCAGGATTAATGCCTCAGTATTAACTACTCTAAGTACCTCCTCACCATAGTCTGTTATGACGTAATACTTCCTTGGGGGTCCTTTACCAGATGCCTTGCCCCAGAAGGACTTAATCAAGCCACGCTTTTCCAAATATTTAAGAGATTCATAAATAGTGCTCTCACTAGGTGTTAAGGTATTATCACTCAGCTCCATGACCTTAGCCC
>JALVVU010000006.1 GCA_027023255.1 Desulfurococcales archaeon | reverse complement strand
GGCTCTTGATGCTTTCGTCCAAGCATATCGGTGTTTTAATTGCTTTCTGAAGCTCTGCATGCTCTACTAGGTCGTCGTAATGGAGTGGCTGCTCAATCATGAGTAAGCCGTAGTTATCCAGTTCCCGAAATACTCCCACGTCGCTGAGCGTGTATGCGGCGTTCGCGTCCACCTGTAGGGGTATGTCCCCGAACTCCTCCCTGATGAGCTTAACGGGCTTGACGTCCCATCCGGGCTTTATCTTTAGCTTTATTCTGTGGTAGCCCGCATTGAGGCCTGCCTCAACCTCGTCAAGGAGCCTCTTGACGTCCCCTATGACGCCCACGCTTAGCCCTATCGGAACCTCGTCCCTAACCCCTCCAAGTAAGTCCTTGATGGGTTTGCCTTCGAGCTTCCCCTTAAGATCCCATAGCGCGAACTCCACCCCAGCCTTCGCCATGTTATGGCCTCTTATCCTGCTCACTATCCTCGGAAAGTTTTCGGGCGTTACGTCCTTACCGGCAATCATCTTCACGATGTAGTCCCTTATCACGTGCCACGCGGTGTGGACGGTTTCGTAGCTGTACCACGGCCCGCCGTCAGCGACTACCTCACCCCAACCAACCTCTCCGCCCGACTCCTCCACTTTAAGGATCAGTGTGTGCCTCACGCTCTCGGTTCCGAAGCTAGTTGTGAAGGATTGCTTCATGGGTAACCTGACGTAGTGGAGTGTAACCTTACGGATCCTCACGGGTAATCACCCCTCAGGATGCGGGCCGGGTCCACTTTCCAGAGGACGTAGTAGAACCTGTTCCGCTCCCTCTCGCTCCTAGTGAATTCGAAGACTACGTACCCCCTACTTAAGTAATGTGTTAGCGCTTCACGCGCCTTAAGCCTCCATTCTCTAGCGAGGTTATGTCTCCTCACCTGCATATCGACGAAGTTCTTCGGCACCTCAATTACTATGAGTTCCTCGTTGAGCCAGAGCCTGGGTTCGCGTGGGGCTCGGAAGCCGTTGTTGATGGGTTCCGTTGTTAGCGCAATCTCAGCACCCCTGCTTAGGAAGTACTCTATTGGCTCGTGCCTTCCCTTACCCGCCATCCTCTCCTCGACCCTTCGTGACTTGAGGTGCCACTCCGCCAGTAACCTGTCGGACTCAATCCTCCTATTGTATTCGAAGTCAACGAACCCGTAGTAGTTGGGCTTGTACTTCCTTGCTATGACGCCTGACTTGACGAAGTTGAACCACGCGTTCACGGAGAGGAGGGGGTCGTAGGTCCACTCAACTAGGTCGTACCCCTTCATTAACGCGACCTTCCTTTGAATCTCCTTGAGCTTAGACCCTACCCCCTTCCCCCTGTACTCCTTAACAAGCCCAAACATGTGGGAGTAGAGGAGGGGCTTACCGCCCCTGAAGCCGGGCATCATGACTATCACGCCGACAGGCTTGCCTGAGTCAGCATCGTAGACCCCCAGCACGACCCCTCCAATGTCGAGTAAAGGTATCGTTATGTGGTAGGGGAAGACCTCACGGTAGTCAGGGCTCCATATTAGCCTCTCAACCTCCATTAACTCCCTATGCTCCTCAGGCGTTTCCGGCTCCCTAACGATTAGCGTGAAGTTATTGACCCTCACTACCTCGCGGAAGCCCGCACGCATAGGTTACGGCGCCCATGCTCTCTTGATTGCGGAATTTTTAAGCTTCCTTCAGTCACCCCTTAGAGAATCTGAGTAGTGCTTTAATTGCTCGGCGAACTATATCTTATCTGGTGCTTAACTTGCCAACAGTTAGGAATGTAGTTAAGAAGAACTTCTTCAGGGATTCCGTTCAGCTACTCCACCTGAGTGAGGAGGCTAAGAAATTACCGGGCGTGATTGACGCCGCAGTAGTCATGGGTACTGAACTCAATAAGGAGTTGCTAGAGAAGCAAGGTCTCCTCACGAGGGAGGGGAGGGAAGCTGGGGAGAATGACATGATCATAGCTGTCAAGGCTGTGGATGGCGCGGACATTGAGGAAATCATAAGTAAGATAGAGGAGATGCTGACGGCTCCAACCGCCGCCGAAACATACTATTACAGCATCGAGTCCGCGATCGAGCACCTGCCCGGAGCTAACCTGGCGTTAGTCTCCGTTCCCGGGCAGTACGCTAAGGAAGTGGTTAAGCCGTTCCTAGAGCGCGGGATCCACGTCCACCTATTTAGCGATCACGTGCCGTTAGAGGATGAGATAGAGTTGAAGAGGTTCGCCGCCGAACGCGGCTTACTAGTCATGGGTCCTGAGGCAGGAACATCGATAATCAACGGTGTCGCCGTAGCCTTCGCGAACGTAGTTAACCGCGGCCCCATAGGCATAGTCGCCGCTGCCGGAACAGGGCTTCAGGAAGTCAGCGTGCTGATATCTAGGGCGGGCTCAGGAATAACCCACGGAATAGGCGTTGGTGGGAGGGACATTAAGAGTGCGGTCGGAGGAATAATGACGTTGCTGTCGATGAGGGCATTCGAGGCTGACCCAGACACGCAGGTCATCACGATAGTGTCTAAGCCGCCCTCACCGGACGTTCAGGACAAGATAATCAACTTCATAGCTAATGAAGGAAAGAAGAAGTACGTCACGTGCTTCATAGGTGGTAAGGACTACGAGATACCGCCCGTTGCTAAGGGCAGGTTAGTTCAGACTAGGACACTGCACGCAGCAGCGCTAGAGGCTGTTAGGATGGTTAGCGAGGACCTCTACAAGGAGGCGGTGAAGAAGGTCTTCCTACCGCCTGAGGAGGTAGTGAAGATAGCTGAGGCTGAGACAAGTAAGTTAAGTGAAGGTCAGAAGTACCTCAGAGGCCTCTTCACGGGCGGCACACTAACGTACGAATCCCTAGTGATATTCCAGGAACTACTCGGCGACGTGTGGTCCAACACACCACTCAACAAGGACTACCAGTTACCCGACCCATGGAAGAGTAAGGAGAACTCCGTCGTCGACCTCGGTGAGGAGGAATTTACCGCGGGTAGGGCGCACCCGATGATAGACCCGACCATAAGGGTTCAGAGGATCGTGGAGGAAGCTAAGGACCCTGAAGTAGCTGTCCTCATGCTAGACATGGTGATAGGGTACGGCTCGCACCCCGACCCAGCCGGAGCCCACCTAGACGCAATAAGGAAAGCTAAGGAGATAGCTAAGGAAGGCGGAAGACACTTAGTGGTGCTCGCACACGTCCTAGGAACTGACGAGGACCCGCAAAACGCGGCCGAGCAGGAGAGGAAGCTTAGGGAGGCCGGAGTCATAGTACTACCGACGAACGCGTTAATGGCGCTTACCGCAGCCATGATAGTGACTGGGAGGACCGATGAGGCATTAGTTAAGTCATTCTATGAGAAATTCTTGGTTGGCAGGAGGTGATCGTGATGAGTAACGTGGAGAAGATACTTGAGTTATTCAGGTCGGAGGTAAAGATAGTTAATGTTGGCCTAGAGTACTTCTACAAGGAGCTAAAGAAGCAGGGCGTGCAGGCAGTCCACGTAATGTGGCAGCCGAGACCCAAGCTCGAGAAGGATCTCGAGGAGATACTCGATAAGATCCTATGACGCCCCCAGCAGTACATTTGAGCTATTTTTGGTTTCCATGCACCCTTATTCAAGAACGTAATCCTCACTGATCCTTATCCCTGAGCCCCTTAAGCGCTCGGCGCAGGCTTGACAGTACCTCCATTCCTTTCTGTCCGTGTCCATTATGCTGTTGCTGAACGCCATCACGCACCTCCTGTTTGTGCAGTGGTTCAGACCGAATACGTGTCCTAGTTCATGCATTACTTCCTTGAGCACCCTCCCTAAGTAGGTGTCTTTGTCAACGTACCCACCCATACCCTTAGGCAACCCGTACTTATCCTTAAGGCGTTCCAAGAACACCACTGCGGTGGCTTGATACTGGGACGCTAGCCCGAAGACGAAGTTTAGGCCCTCAACGTAAGCATCGTCAGGCACTAACCCTAAGGCAATGCCTCCCTCACCTGATAAGTCACGTAGTCCAGCCACCAACCTCAGCACTCTGGAGGCATTTAGCTGCCCACGCGTCACATTGAGGCAGTCACGTAGGGCGTCCCTAGGCGTCTTGATTACGCTTAGCCTAGCTGAAAAGGCCTTAGTTAAGTTCTCAGTCACGTGGGTTAATACCTCGTCCTCCACTCCCTTGAAGGATATGACCGTTATGTGAGGTATTACGTGTATGGTATCCTCTGACCATGCAGGCATTACCGGCGCCTCTATGTTAGTAATCCCTGCTTTACCGTTAATATCCGTGCATCAATAACATAATTATTAAGTTTTATAGGGGACATAGATACTAATCCCTGATGACCCTTGAAGGTTAAGGTAAGGCTTCACGGGAGGGTACGTGACTTAATCGGCCGCGACCACATAGAGGTTGAGGGGGACGTAGTTAAGGTTAGGGACGTGGTTAACGCTTTGATCAAAGCCCTCGGACCTAAGGCAAACGAACTCGGGCTTAAGGAGCCTGAAGATATTGTTAGGCCTAGGGTTAGGGTTGTGTTGCTAATTAATGGGTTCAGCGTTAAGATGCTGGGCGGCTTAGATGTCTCCTTAGGGCAAGGAGATAAAATATATGCTGAGAGCGTTGATGTGCTAGAGATCCAAGGCGGCGGGTAAGGATGAGGGTAATTCTTTCTTCAAATCATGTAGTTGTTGGGTTAAAACACCTCGTCTTACTCCCTGCTGTAGGGGATGCCTAGCGCCTTTGGCGGCCTTACCCTCTTAATCACGCCTGAGATCACTATTATGGTTACTATGTAGGGCACGGTTCTCAGTATCTCCTGCGGTATTATGCTGTTGACCTGTGGCATGGGCCCTATCCACATCACTAGGGCGTCGAAGAACGCGAATAGTGCTGAACCACCTATCGCTAGTAGTGGGTTCCAGTTGCTGAAGGCTACGTTGGCCAGCGCTAGCCAACCCCTGCCGGCCGAGATCTCCTTAGTGACTCCTGCGAACCAGTCAACGCTGAGGTAAGCCCCACCTATCCCTGCTAGGGTCGCGCCATATATTGTTGCCAGTATCCTGACGAG
>JALVVU010000005.1 GCA_027023255.1 Desulfurococcales archaeon | reverse complement strand
TGAGGATCCTCGAGGCCACGTCACTCAGTAGTGACGGGGTGCATTTCAGTGCGTATTCGCCTGGTAGTGCGGGGAGCCTCAGTACTTGGCCTGGACTCACGACCTTTGACACGTTCCCGTCGACCCAGGTAATCACGCATGAGTACTTCAGAACCTTGACGCTTGATGCGTCGAGAGCGACCGCACCTACGGATTTCAGGAAGTCGTTGATTGATGGGAGCTTATCCACTATGACGTGCCCTGCCTTAACGTCATACTCCCTAGTCACGGTTAGGTTGGCTAACCACTCAGTAGACCCTATTAAGTTGCTTGCCTCCTCCAGCTTCTCGGCGGGCTTGAATGACGCTTTATGGGTACCTTCCGCCACATACAGTCTCAAGCCTCCCTTAACTCTGAGGTACTCCTCACCATTTATGCGTGCCTTAACCGCCGTGTTGCTGGGCAGGAGGATCAGCAAGCCGTACTTGACCGGCTTCACTATCCTCACATCATGGCTAACCACGAGTAGGTCGCCGTTAGAGAGCTCGGCGACGGCCGTACGGAACACGCGTGACCCTAACACCTGGTATTCGGTGAGCGTTCCTTTGCTCGGCGAGTACTTGAGTAGCTGACCGGGATTCACCATGCTGATCAAGTACGCACTCCCGTCGCTCCCGACGCCCACTACCCTGCTTGTCGGGACTCCCTCCCCAGTTACCTGTCCGTCCGCCGTTATGCGGAGTAAGCTGCCCTTGCTCGTCGATACGTAAGCTACCTTAAGCGACTTATCCGCAAACACCCCCATAGGTACTCCCTTCAGCAGCAAGTACTTACTCTGCCCGCTCCTCACGTCAATCAATGAGATTGCTGAGCCGCCATCGTATAGGAGCAGTAAACCATCAGATACCCACCTGTAGAAGTAACCGTAGTCCTTCAGAGGGTACCTCAGAACCTCCTTGCCGGTTGGTGAGTAGATTACTGCCTCTATAACCCCTCTTTGATCCACCCCACACACTAAGTAACCTGTGGCTGGGTCGAGTTCCGGCTTCTCACTCACGTAACTTCCGCCTAACTCCCTCGACCACTTGACGTTACCGTCAAGGCCGAGGACCTTGATCCAGCCGTAACCAGTCACAGCGACCGCGTCGCCGCTGACGTCAATGTCGCTGATCGACCTAAGACCCGTGAATGTGAGGACGTGTTTTAGGGAGTTACCCTCGACCCTATACACATTAATCGTGCCGTGAGGACCGTAGGTTGCGAGTAAGTCTTCATGCGCCGCAATCCCGTATATGGGTGCGGAGCTTAGGACCTTCTGCGTCAGTACGGCCCCGGACTTAACATCGATGACCGCCACGCTCCCGCCATCAAGTAGTAAGTACAGGTACTTGCTGGTTAGCACGTAATCCTTAATCACGTGCCCACCGACACCCGGCGACGCCAGACTTAATGAGGGTGGGGCCTCGCTAACGCTTACGAACTCACCGCCGTACGCGCCAGCGACAAATAGCGTGCTGTCATTAACCCAAGCCATGATCTGGGGGCGGCCATCAACGTAGTTTCGGGAGAGGAGCTTCAGCCCTGCGTCATACACGCGCACCTCCCCGTGACTGAAGTACCCCGCGTAGACCGCTAAGTAATTGCTTGAGGGTGACCAAGACATCATGGAGTAGTAGATGTAGCTGATGACTGGTAAGACCTCCCTAGCAACCAGCTTTAATGCTGGGGTGTAGACTGCTAGGGTTCTGTTATCATACATCACCGCTACGAGGCCCTTACGGGATACTGAGACCTCATGTATGGAGGTGTTCACATTAATGCTCTTGATTATGTCGCCGTTCAGCCTCCTAGTCACGAGCCTATACTCCCCGTGCCCCAGCCTTAAGCCGTACGCTACGACGTTAGCGTACCTGCTTAGGCTTAAGGGGTGCACGTGGCCCTTAACAGAGACCACGCCCTTAAAGGAGGCGTTCCCGTCGTAAACCTTGATGACGTCGCCCTCGAAGGCATCGTAAATCGCTGCGAAGTACCCTCCATCCCCGGGGATTAATTCCCTCACGGGATACTCGCTGGGCTCCGTGCGGGCTATCTCGACCCCCGTGTATTGGTTGAGAATTACGATCGTGTAGAGCGTCATGTAACGGTACGCTGTTGAGGACCCGGTAGCGACCCTACCCTTGTAGGTTATCGGCACCACGATCTTGTCCGAACCCACCAACCAAAGCGGGAGGGACTCTGAGTCACTCACGTTGAATGTCCTGTCCCACAGCTTAGTTCCATTCACGTCGTACATCCTTAACCGTGCTTGAAACTCAAGGATACTGTAGTTCATTCTAGTACCCACGACCAGCACTAAGTTACCGTCACGTGATAGCTGAAGCGTCGCACCTACGGTGTTGCCTGGGCTGTAGTTGAACTCATGCATTACATCCCCGTTCATATCGTAGATCCTTACCTGCGGCCTGTAGCCGGATGATCCCATTCTCCTAATCACGTACCTATTCACGAGGACCGCCCTGCCTTGAGGTGCGTAGTTTATGCGCAGCAACCCCACTAACTCCTCATCCGTAGACCACGGTAGCGTGCCGTCCGTGTAGTTTATGTATACGACACCGTCCCACCCAACTAAGAGAATAGACTTCAGCTCATCAACTACCCTGCCGTCCACGAAACTCCCATCCACGAAGTCACGGTATATCTCCCCGCCGTTCGACCTACAGAGTATTACCTCCCCCCTACCACTGCTGTAGGGAACCACAATCAGTAGCTTCCCTCCATCACTACTCCAGGCAGGTACCGCGTCGATCCCCTCGTACTCCTTAATCCAGAGCGGGGATCCGCCCTCCGTGCTGAACACGTAGACCTTACCCCACATTGACGCAACAGCTATTAAGTTGCCGTCGGGTGAGACCGAGAACGCGTACACGTCCTCATAACGCCCTAACGACACGTTAGCTACCTGCACCCCATCCAACCCGAACTTACCGACGGCTTCCTCGGAAGCAACCCACAGGTACTTACCGCTAGGGTCCCACTGAACCCGCACGGGGAAAGTATCCGTGCGGATCTCAGTCACCTTACTCAGGTTCCTGCCGAACACCAGCACTTCCTTGAATCCCGGAACAGCCACGTAGGATCCGTCAGGACTCCAGAGGGGCTTCTCGGATGCGTGGTGGGTCTCCACACTCCCCACAAGGTTCCCTTCACGATCATACAGCACTAACTTGCCATACTCCGTCACTGCCAGTAACTCGGCCTTAGGATCCCACATAACTCCGGAGCCTCCTCCATCATCACTCCAGAGTAGGCTACCGTCGCTTGCGTTGAACACATAGAGGTAATCGCCCACCACAGCAACGAGTAACGCGTCCTTCGAGACGTCAATGTCGCGGACATCCCACGCTATGGGCCTCTCCCAGACCACGCCACTGGAGTAAGTCACGTAGAGCAGGTGGTCGTAGAGGGCCCCGTTGCTGTGGGACTTACGGACAAGCAGAGCAACATGGTACTCGTCAGCTATGCTCGGCACCTGCGGCTCGGCATAATCCCCCGTTACTGGCTTGTAGGTACTTAAGGTTGCTCTGAGGTTACTGAGGACCCAAATGCCTGAGGTAGTCACAACTAATGCCCCGTCGCCGCTTGGGTAGATTCCCAGCGGGGTGCCGTTAATAGTGGTGACGCTTGCCACAGGGGTTAGGTTCGGGTCAAGCAACAATAGGGCGTAACCGGCCCTAGCTGATGAGGCGTACGTGACGCCCCTCAGAATGACTGCTACCCCATCGCCCCTTAACCACGTCATGTTTACTGGCCGCGTCATCAGGTGCCTGGAGTACCTCACCTCGCCATCCTTGAGATTTAGTACAGCCACCCTCTCACGTCCTCCAAGGAGGATTTCCGCGTCATCAGGCCCCCACGCTATTGTTTGAGGCGTTAAGCCGACGTAGTACGTCCTGACCTTACCGTCGGGTAGGTCAATTAGCTTGAGGATGCCGTGCGTGTCGCTTAAAGCCAGCACGTCCCTAGAACCGTTCCATGAGGCTGCGTAAACCTCCTTAAACGTCTGAAGAGGCTTTAGCGACCCTTCCTTGAAGGAGTAAAGCACTACTCCATCACTGTAGTCCTTAATTATGAGATAGTTGCCTGAAGGCGACCACGCAACATTAGTTGCTAGCGCGTTGATGCTTACGTTAACCACTAACTCACCGCTGGGGCCATAAATAATCATTCTTGACGTGATTGACCCTGACCGAACAACCATGAACGTCAACGCTGTGAAACCCTCCGAGGAGAGGTCCACGGCGAGAGGGCGGGAGTACCCTAGCTTACGGAACCACCTCAACGAGCCGTCAAGCGAGTAGGCCTCAACCCCGTAGGGAGTGACAAGCACGTACTCCCCTGCCTCCCCATTCACCGAGACCTTACTTACCTCTTCCTCCAGTAGCGTGGTTACGTTAGTTGGGTCCTCAGTACTGACTAGGTAGGCTCCTTCAGGAGTGCCCACCACTAGCGCCTTTATTAATGAGTCGTAGTCCACATCAAGCACAGGCCCCTTAATCAATACCCTCTTAACCCACGTCGGTGAGGTGGTGACTGCTTCATCATCACTTGAACCTGCCGTTACTGAGGTCGTGTTTGGAGGGAGTAGTGATATTATTAGGGTGGTTAGGGCAAGTAGCGTAAGTAGTTTATGAAGTTGCCTTCCCAACGGAGTACCCCAAGCGGGGTTTCTTAGTAAACGTATTAAGAGGTGGTTTTGACGTTAAACATCAATTCCCTGCTTAGAAGTGCTTCCATATCGCTTCATGTGCCCTCTCTATTGCCTCCTCTATCCCCTCAAACTTCCTGTACACTAGTAGCTTAAGCCTGTCCGCCATGAAGAACCACGCGAACGCGTACCCCCATATTAGGGCGACGAAGAACGGTGATAGTGGGTACACTAGGCCCGCACCTATGAGCGCTATTATCGTTGCCGCTATCTTGGTTACTACTGCTGTTATTAGTAGCCATTTTCCAGGCATTATGGACCAGAACGGGCCGCGCGTCCTCGTCACGAATATAGTTAAGTGCCCAGCCACAGCCAGCTTCAGGAACACGAATGTCTGAACCATGGCTATTGGTAGCGCTAGGTAGGCTAGGCTGAGCCATAGTAGGAAGAAGGAACTACACAC
>JALVVU010000004.1 GCA_027023255.1 Desulfurococcales archaeon | reverse complement strand
CTAAAGGCAAGGTCAGCGCTCCCTTCGGGGTTAAGGCGGTAGCGGCGCTATCAGCTACGCGGGTATTTGGGGACTCCATAGAATCAGTAGTGATTCCCTGGGCCGCGCTGAAAGCCCTTAACTCAGTCCTGGGAGCGGCAGGCGCCCTAGCGATCCAGTCGGCCCCATGGGTAATCATACCCTTGATCGCTGGTTCCCTCATAGATAGGGTGGGAGGGAAGGCGGTAGCGGCCTCCCTAACACTTCAGGCAGCACTACTCACGCTACTCGCCCTCACAGGCCCGCCGACCGGGGACGTGACCGCAATCCTAACGTTCTACGTGCTAATACTGGCCATAAGCGCGTTAGACAACATAACAACTTACCTCCCACTCAAGGCGATCCCTACACTCGTCGGCAAAGATGAGGGTGCCTTACAGAAAGCCAACGCCACCGTCGGGATCGCGGAAAGATCGGCGCGCATAGCGGGGTATGTCGCCGCAGCACCCCTCGCAGTACTCCTAGGGCTAAAGGCCCTCCTCCTAGATGCGGCCGCCCTACTACTGGTCACTGCCCTTACCGCCTGCCTCACCCCAAACGTATTCAGGTTCACGCACCCTCCCCTGAGCAGAGGTGATGAAAACGCATCAACGCGGGAGGGGAGGACACCCATCCCGAGGTTCGTGAAGTACTTGATCATCTCGGCACTGTTCTTCAACTTCGCGGTAGGGCCGTGGCGGATCTTCCTCCTAGATGCCCTGAAGAATGCGGGTTCCCTAGGCGAGGTTTCCTACGCGGTGGCCTCGGCAAGCGTCCCGCTAGCAGGCATTGCCGCTTCAGCACTTATTCTGAGGGCCTCAGGAAGGCTAGGTAAGTCGTCACCACCTAAGCAGTTCGTGACGGGTTGCTTGATCGAGGCATCGTTCGTTGCCTCCCTAACCACCCTATACCTCACGCAATCACCTCAAGCAACAGCGTTCCTAGCCCCGGCACTAACCCTTATCCTAGGGTTCGGGGATCCGCTGATTAACGTGTCCCTACACACGGTGTTTCAGGCTAGGGTGATGTACGAAGTCCTAGGCAGGGTAAGGGGCTTGTTTGACGCGTTAGCAACCGCGACAATAATGGTGTCGGAACTCGCGACCGCGTACCTCATGCAGTACGGCATCAGCGCGAACCTCCCGTTAGTGTATTCGGCACTAGCTTTGCTCGGCGCCTTAATCGGTGCAGCGGCCCTGAACGTCGGGGCCATGAGTAATTCCAGACAGTTACTCAGACAGCGATAAATAACGTAGATGGAGGTTAAATTAATCGCCCACGCCATCAGCGCGGTCATCATCTGAGCGATCCTAACGGAAATAACCCTAAAATACTCAAACAAGCAAACAAGCGAATGGTTACCCTCCACGTAGTCATCGTTACAAGGATAGCAGAAAGTTACCCCACATGCAAAGCACCTCCTCATAACTGAGGGTGGGTTAAGGGACGTCATTGTAAGGTTTGGAGAGCTTAGTTAACGAGCAATAGCATCCGTACCCAGCCTATTATAGGGAGGAGGCTTAGGAAGTACCTTTAATGCCTCAACACGTTCTTCGCCTGCGTAATTCTTAATTCGTTCCTAAGTAATCGTATCTAGGTAATCGTATTGAGGTACGATTACCGTGTTCCGTTTATTGATAGGGAGAGGGAGCTGAGTATTCTTGAGAGGGAGTGGGAAAGGAAGGGTTTCAGCTTAGTCATGGTCTACGGACGGAGGAGAATTGGGAAGAGTAGGCTACTTAAAGAGTTCCTCTCCCGTCATGGTGGTGTATACTTCGTCGCTTCCGAACTAACATATCCTCAAATAGCTAGGGAGTTCTTCCACGTAGTTGCTAAGTCGCTGGGCTTCATCCCTAGGCGTGGGGACATCGTAGATATTCTCGAGGAGATCAGTGCCGAGCTCGGCAAGGTGCTAGTGATTTTCGATGAGTTCCAGTACGTTGTGGAGGCTGACCCCTCAATAACTTCAAGGCTTCAGAGAAGCGTTGATGAGGTGCTTAGCGAGGGTGACGTCAAGCTAGTGATTAGCGGTTCTGCAGTATCATTTTTCGAGAGGGAACTCCTCGGGTACAGAGCCCCGCTCTTTGGTAGGAGGACCGCGTCAATACGTTTAAGGCCCATGAGGTTCTTGGATGCCCTCGGATTCTTTAAGTCACTATCTTACGAGGATGCTGTTCGCGCGTACGCCATGCTTGGAGGAACGCCAGCCTATGCACAGCATGCTTACGGCGTGTCAAGCCTAGAGGACCTACTACGGGTTGTGACGGAGCCCGGCTCCCCCCTCCTTGATGAGGTTGAGAACCTGCTTAGACAAGAGTTGAGGGAACCTAGGAGGTACATGGGCCTACTTAAAGCGGTGGCGGAGGGGAGAGTTAACCCGTATGAGGCGGCGAGCGCTGCCGGGATTGACTCTAGGTCAGTGCACAGGTACCTCGAGGTCCTGGAGGATCTAGACATAATCACGCTGAGGAAGCCTCTCGGGTTCCGTAGGGGTGCACGCGTCTTCTTTAAGGACAACTACTTCCGTTTCTGGTTCGCATGCCTGCAACCGCTACGGAACCTAATAGAGGTGGGTGGACTCACCGAGGCTTACGAGCCCCTTCTGAGGTGCGTTGACAGGCTGTCCGGGAAGGTCTTTGAGGGCATTGTTGAGGAATCCTTACCTGAGCTGGTCAGGGTAGGTGCCGTGACCACGAAGCCGGCACTAGTAGGTCCTTGGTGGCGTAAGGGGGAGGAGATAGACCTAGTGGTACGTGACCCAGGGAGTAGTGCAACATTCATAGAAGTTAAGTGGGGCACCGTGAAGAAAGGCGGGGTTAAGGCACTATTAAGGAAGCTCAGAGATAAGGCGAGGTCAACGGGCCTGCAAGAAGGGATGAATGAATTTGTACTCGTGCTAGGCAAGGCTCACTGGCTTAAGGAACCCGTGGCGGAAGTTGAGGGGCTGGGTAAGGTTGTTAACTACGAGTCCATATATGAGTTGCGTGCCACGCGCAAGCTAGAAACCTAAATTGCGTGTGAACCACTTACGCTCCTCCGTTAATGATTTCGGACAATTATTTAGCGCTTGGATGAGAAGTTAATATGAAGGAGGTTGAGTAGGTTGCCTGCACCACCAGCCCCACCCCCGCTAAGACCCCCTCCAATAAGGGGAGGGCCGGGCAAGGGCTTCAGGCTAGACCCGAGCATGGCTGTGAAAGCCATCGAAGCCGTTAAGGCGGCGCTACCCCTCCTTACCGTAGGCCCACCAATAGTCAGAACCGGGCCCGCGGGGGACGTGCACGCTGACGTGCCCGTGATGTACATGGACTTCGCCGTCGATAGGATTCACTATGACCCCTACGCTAAGGCGCCATCACCTAAGGGTAGGCCCGTGAGGGCTTGGGGCGTGAGCGTCGATCCTAGCGAGGCACGGAGCGTAGTTGAGGCCGCTCTGAGGGAGGCTTGGGTAGTTGAGGCAGCGGAGTTCAGGGATCCTGAAGATGCTTGGGCGGTTCCGGTGGCGTGGAGGAACGTTATAATAATGCATGTTAAGGTCTCCTACGACGGCTCGGAGCTAGTGCCGGACTACGGACTTACTGAGGAGGTAAGGAGGTACGCGCTATAACCTCAAGGGAGCCCTACTAGTAATTGCCGCCTACGTCAAGAGGGAGTGGTTCCTCTCAGCCTTAATCGTACTTTACGTTATCTTAGCTTCAGCAGATCACTCCCTAATCACGAGGACCCCCTCCTTAATAGACGTGGATAGTTTGGCCGTGATAATAGCCTTACTAACAGTGTCACGCGGTATTGAACTCTCGGGAGCCTTCAGCAGGGCAGCCCCAAAGATCATCCTAGCGTCGGGAGGTTCCCCAACGAAGCTCATGACACTAATTACTTTAATTGTTGCTCTATCATCTGCCGTAATAATGAATGATACGGCGATGTTCATCTTCGTACCCCTAGTAGTCACGATCTCGCGCCTAACCCGCATGGATAAGGCCAAGGCGGTAGTCATGACCGCTATAGCAGCTAACGTGGGTTCAGCCCTAACGCCGATAGGTAACCCGCAGAACATAATCATCTGGAGGAGGTACGGGCTAGCACCCCACGAATTCGTTGCTGGCATGACGCCGTACGTTGCCGCCTGGCTAGCCCTACTACTGTTGCTAGTACTCCTAACCCACAAGGAGGAAGGCAGGGTTGCTGCACTCCCCATGCCTAGGGTTAAGGTTAAGGGAGCCCTTTTCATGTCCTCCATAGCGCTCCTGATCCTAAACGTGGTCCTAGCTCAGGTAGGTCAACCACTGATCGGTTTAGCGGTGACGTTCGCCACCCTAGCCTTAGTCGGTAGGGAAGCAGTACTTTCCCTAGACGTACCGCTCATACTGATCTTCGCCCTAATATTCGTGGACTTCCACGAAGCGTCGTACATAATCACGAAGGCAGGGATACTTAACGCGTCATCCCTTAGCCCGGTACATGCGGCGCTGACCGCGGCCTTACTGAGTCAGGTAATGAGTAACGTTCCCGCAACAGTCATGCTCATATCAACGAGTCCCGCACCCCCCTGGCTACCCATAGCCGTAGGTGTTAACGCTGGGGGGACGGGCGTGGTTATCGGTTCATTAGCTAATCTGATAGCGGTGAGGATAGCTGGGATCAGGTTAAGTGACTTCCATAAGTACTCGGTACCCTTCTTCCTCGCTTCCCTAGCAACGTCTGCCCTAATAATGCATGCATTACCTTAAGGTAGCGTCACATGTAATTACTTGGAAACGGATTAACTACCGGGCACTAACGTTGAGGAAGGCGTTAAGGGTGCTGATTAAGGTAGTACTGACCGCGGTGGTGGCTACGGGCATACTCTTAGGTGCTGCCCATTACGCTACGCTACCAGTAACGCAGCCCAGCACAATGAGAACCTCACTAGAGCGTATAGAGACCTCTACGAGGTCAAGCCTTAGTGCTGAGGTTAAGGTAGTCGTACTAGTTGATAATGAAGAGTACGTTAAGGGATTAAGGACAGCGTGGGGCTTATCAATGTACGTCGAGACACCCTACGCTAAATTCCTGTTCGACACGGGCCCCGACCCAACAGTGCTTGAGTACAATGCTAGGAAGTTAGGCGTGAACCTAAGTGACATAGATTTCGTGATAATAAGTCACTGCCACGGCGACC
>JALVVU010000003.1 GCA_027023255.1 Desulfurococcales archaeon | reverse complement strand
CCTCAGCAACTATCTCTTTCAACACGGAGTCCCTCTCGTTCACTCAGAGGTGACACTGCTTTTAACAATTTACGTATTTTAACGGAACCCTCACACTTGCTTACCTATAACCATCGTTGATGTTGATTGTACCGTAATGTCATCTCTCGGATGATTGATATGTATTGCGCGTTGTATGGGATAGTGGGGGTCTTTTCTCATAAGAGTTAGGCTAACCTTGATTAAAAATTAGGGGTTAATCCCATGATTCGGTAAAAAATTTAAGCTACCTCCCCTCTGTAGGTAGTGGTGACTTAACGCTATGCACGTCAGTCGTAAGGCGCTTTCAAAAGTTAGCGCTGGAGCCGTAGCCGCAATTATCATAATCGCAATAATAGCGGGTGCGGTAGGGTACTTCGCTGGGTCGAGAAGCGTTGCCCCCGTAACAACAACGGTTACCTCGGCGACGACCGTAACTCAAACTAAAACCGTAACCTCCACAGTTCAGGTGACGAAGACCACGACGGCGGCGCCCACGTCAACGACTTCACCTACGTCGACCTCCACAACCACCACATCCACGACCACTACAACAGCCACGACCACGACATCCCCGACAACGACCACCACGACACCAGTTAAGCCCCTGCATCCGGGAGCGCTCCACACTACTGTAATATACCTAATTCAGAATGATGCAAGCACGCGTGTGCTGACCATCAAGAAGGGTGTTGCTGACTTAGGCGCGGTGCCTCCAGACCAGCTTAACGCCTTGGCAGGAACAACCATCGATGGATATAAGATAATTAAACAGGATATGGGGCTATCATTCACGATTGCCTACATAGTTCTCAACTGCTACAAGGAGCCCTTCAATAACGTCCTAGTTAGGAGGGCACTAGCCTATGCTGTGCCCTATCAGATGATCTGGCAGACGGTGTACGCTGGTACGGTGGCGCCGCTAATCGGTGTGATACCTAAGGGAATGATGGGGTGGACAGACTATAAAGTCATAAACTACACCACGAACCTAGCAAAGGCTAAGGAACTCCTCCAGAAGGCAGGCATTAACCCGAGCAAGTACACGATCACCATATACTACAACCAAGGCAACACTGCCAGAGCTAAGATAGCTACGTTACTCTCCCAAGCTTGGGGGCAGTTAGGCTTCAAAGTAATGGTTCAGTCACTCTCATGGCCTCAGCTACTAGAGAGGATCGAGAAGCCACAGTTCGATGTATACATAATTGGCTGGGCACCAGACTACAACGACCCCGATGATTATGCAGGTCCGCTAGTAGGTGGTGGCACGAAATTTGATTCGGTGAATGTATATACAGTGCAGAGCCCTGCTGACGTTGGTAAGTACTTATCATCAGCGAAGGTAATTGACACACCAAAGTATTACATAGCGGTAGGTCCTGCCGGAACCGGGGCGTCAGTTTCGGTGAGTGGGAAGCCTATAATTGTAGTACAGTACAAGCTCTCAGCGAAGCAGATACCTCCAGAGAACTGCTCAGCATTCAATACTATTGACCCTGCATTCTACAGGAACACCACGTTAGACGCCCTGATACAGGCAGGAAGATATGAGGTCAACCCGGCGATAAGAACCGCAATATATCAAGCTATTGAAAGAATATCGAACCTAGAAGTACCCATGATTTGGTTAGCACAGTACAAGATCGTGCGTGACTATTGGAACTGGGTGAAGGGTAGGTACTATAACCCGACACTAGCTGAGAGATGGGATCTAGTGTGGGAGGAGAAACCGCCAGTAACACCCTCAGTAGGTATAGGGAACTACAAGAACGACAGGAACACCCTAGTAATAACAACCATAGGTTGGCCACAGAGCTTCGACCCAGCCAAGAGCTACGAGACCTTCGGCTGGGAGATATTCCATGAGATTGGTGACACCCTAGTAACCTACTGGAAGAACGACACGTCCCACGTAGTCCCAGATGCTGCCGTAGCGTGGGCCCACAATAAGGACGGTACCGAATGGTTCTTCGTGATAAGAGGCGGTATGAAGGCGTACGACCCATGGAACAAGAAAGTGTATGACGTGAACGCTACTGATGTGCTCTTCACCATATGGAGAATAGCTAGGTTAGGCTTAGACCCCTCATGGATGATAACGACATTCATAGACGTTAACGCCAGCACCGTCTATACAGAGAAGGAATTCAACCAGTACCTAGCACAGCACCCGCTCTACGCCACCTACAACGGCAAGACCATTGAGGTCAAGTCCCTAAGCGACCTACTGAAGTTCTTCGGCTACAACGGCAAGACGGCTGGAGTAGTGATGTTAAAGCTGTACAAGCCGTATGGAGCCATACTGAACATCCTTGCCGATCCCTTCACCATGATCATACCCGCCAAGTACCTATTCGATAATGTAGCGCAGCTTAAGGGCAAGTACCTAGAGGCCATGAACGCTGCTAAGTGGGGTAAGAACCCATCAGCATGGGCGAAGTACATAGGCACCGGTAATAAGGAGCCGACACACCTCTTCCTACACACGCACCCGATAGGGACAGGACCATACTACGTCGCTGACTTTAAGCAGGACTCCTACATCATACTGAAGATTAACCCGTACTACTGGGACAAGCAGCTCTGGCAGCAGCTCTATGGGTACAGCGGCTAATCCTCTTTCAGGGCCACTTAACGGTCGGCAACCGAAAACCCTTTTTCCCTCCTCCTAACCCATTACCTGAGATTAGTCCTTGCCCTGGAGGTGCGTCAATGAAGGTAAAGCACGTCAAGGTGGTGTGTCCGGATGGCTGATTTGAAGAGATTCTTGGTGCGTAGGGCAATAACCTTCATACCAACAATAATAGGTGTAACGTTGATAACTTTCGTGATAGCCTTCGTGATCCCAGCTAATCCTGCTAGGGCTTGGGCGGGGGGCATTAAGGCAGACCCACACGTTGTCGCCGCGATCGTTAAGGAGTATCACCTTAACGACCCTTGGTATGTCCAGTACTATTTCTTCATGAAGGGTATACTAACGAACAGCATAATAGATCCGCTCTTCAATTATAAGGTCATGTCGTACATGCTGGCTAGGTTCCCAATAACGTTCCAGCTAACCTTATTTGCCCTCTTCTTCCTCATAGTGCTCGGCATACCGTTAGGCATAATCTCAGCTTTAAAGAAGGACACCGCTATCGACGCGTTCGTCCGAGTGTGGGCATTAACCGGTGTTTCCGTTCCGATCTTCTGGCTTGGTTACATATTCATATATGTGTTCTTCTACATGCTCGGCTGGATAACCATCGCTGGAGTGCCCTACCCTAAGGTACACATAACAGGAGTGCCAATAATTGATGCGTTGCTGAGCGGTGACTGGACTACGTTCATAGAGAATATCAAGAGATTCATATTGCCCGGCTTCACGCTGGGCTTCGCTGGCATAGGGATAATAGCTAGGCTTGTGCGGAACTCCTTCCTTGAGGCAATTAATTCCGATTTCATATACTTCGCAAAGATGCGTGGGTTAAGGAGCCGCAGGGTGTTCATGCACGCGTTGAGGAATGCCTTAGTGCCTGTGGTCACGGTGGTGGGGCTGCAGTTTGGAGGGCTTCTTGGCGGTGCCCCAATAACTGAGACTGTCTTCGGCATACCTGGGATGGGGAGGGCCATGGTTCAGGCGATATTCAACATGGATTTCCCCGTACTCATCGCTGGCACTCTACTCGCGGCGTTGATATTCGTGATAACTAACCTAGTGGTCGATATCCTGTACGCGATCATAGACCCGAGGGTGAGGTTCTAATGGCTGAGGAGGAAGTATATGAGAAGAAGATACTTGATAGGTTCTCTGACGCGTTAATTGCATTCTTAGTGAAGATCATAACGCTCTTCAGGAAGGACTGGTACCGCAAGAACAGGAGCAGGGTTGAGGAATGGAGGCTAATGCTCTACGCTCTAAACAGGTCGCCAATAGGTATCGCTGGGCTAGTACTGGGCATGTCCTTCATAATTGTCGGCATCATAGGTCCCATAATCGCTCCACACAGCTATGACTTCTCATTCATCATGGCTACCGGGCAGTACAAGAAGTACTTCCTAGCCCCGCCAGGGACTGGAGGGGCTCTGCTGGGTACTGATGACCTGGGACGCGACCTCCTCAGCCAGATGCTTTACGGTGCTAGAATCTCGCTAGTAGTTACAGCCCTGGTGTTGCCTGTGGGAATCATAATAGGCATAATGCTTGGCCTCATCTCGGGGTACTACGGAGGTGTTGTCGATGAGCTCATAATGAGGGTGACTGATATGTTCCTTGCATTCCCTGGGTTAATACTGGCTCTAGCCCTAAGCGCTGCCCTAACGGATAGGATGGCGTTAACAATAGCTAATAACCCGTACTTAACCGGGCTAGTTTCCTTTATATTCGCTGTTAAACCTAATGACGCACTAAACATGGCTCAAACGCTATCCATAGTGGTGGCGTTGTGGATAGTGTGGTGGCCTGGCTACGCCAGGCTCACGAGGGGCTTAACGCTGCAGGCTAAGAACAATGTCTATGTTGAGGCCGCTAGAGCGTTGAGCATGAGTTCGGTGGGCATAATGACTAAGCACATACTGCCCAACATCATAGGGTCGTTGCTAGTGCTGATGACTATGGACGTAGGTAACGTAATACTCGTTGAGGCAGGGCTGAGCTTCCTCTTCGGCGCGCAGATGAAGATACCTGACTGGGGTGCCATAGTGCAGCACGGGTCTCAGTACCTAGTTAACGGTGCATGGTGGTTAGTCATGATCCCAGGTCTCGCAATCCTAGTATCTGTGTTGGGCTGGAACCTCTTCGGCGACGCGTTAAGGGACATCCTAGATCCGAGGACGAGGAGGAGTATTGAGTTCAAGGTGAAGAAAGTGAAGAAGACCTCAGAGGAGGTGGAGGGGGTGAGTAAGTAATGTCGAGTGAAGTGCGTCAGGAACCCCTAATAGAGGTTAAGAACCTATACGTTTACTTCTACACGTACGCAGGTGTCGTTAAAGCGATCGAGGACGTCTCCTTCACCATACATAAGGGGGAGACGTTCTGCCTAGTTGGCGAGACAGGCTGTGGCAAAACCGTAGTGTCGAGAACGCTAACCAACATAGTGCCGTCTCCTGGTCGGATAGTTAAGGGTAAGGTCATATACCATAGGAATGGCGAGGAAGTCGATATAGTTAAGCTGTCTGAGGATGAGT
>JALVVU010000002.1 GCA_027023255.1 Desulfurococcales archaeon | reverse complement strand
CATTCCGGGCCCCGCGGCCCCGTCCTGCGGGTGTCGCGGGCTTCCGTGAATTCCGTTATTTGAGGATTATTTAAGGATTGAAGCTGCGACTCCTGCTTAACGTCAACGCACTCTAGAGGCCCGAGTATCCTGGAGTAATGCCTTAGGTCCTTCTCCGTAGCTATCAGTACCTGTATCGGTGGTGGTTGACCAGCCTCCCTGAGTATGCGCGTGAGTATCTGCGCCCTCGCGTGAGCGGTCACGGGCTTAGGGGTCACTATGATGAAGGTTGCTTGAGCCCACACGGGTGGGGCGGGATTTAGTGAGGATCTCGGTACGCACACCTTAACTCCCTTCATGTCGCTTAACGTGTTGCGTGTTTCGTTGATGATTTTAGGCAGGTACTCCTTAACCACGCTAGATGCGCTTCTTCCCTGCCATCTCCCGTACCTTAATCGCGTGTAGAACCACCATATGGGGATAAGGATCGAGGCCCCACCCATTAATGATTCCTCCTTATAACGTACCGACTACGCGCGCTACAACGTCATCTGAACCTTTCCCTTCTGGCCCTTGACCTCGGCAAATAGTGTGTCCGCTATTCTCTCTGCCTCCTCACGGCTTAGCTTGAGTTTCTTGGTTAAGTACCCGATTATTTCCTTCCTTGACGCGCCCTTCTCTATCTTGTCGAGGAGCAATGAGGCTACGGTCTCCATGAATATCTTACTTACCTCGTCCTCCCAACCAACGGCTTTGACGAACGCCCCTGCAGCGAGGTATAGTTGCTCTATGGCGTCATTGAACTCTGCCTTATCGAGGCTCTTGGGGTCTAGGTCAGCTACGAACACCACGCCGTCATCGTCCCCTACAAGTGCCGCCTTAACTAGGCCTGTCTCTACGTTCATTTTGAGTAGGGAGTAGTAGAGCTTCAGCCTCTCGTCATTATTCAGGAACTTTGTGGGGTACAGTGGGTCGAGAACCAAGCGTATGAGTCCGTTGGGGTAGTCCGCCGCCACCTGGAGCTCAAGCATTGCGTTGGGGTGGAAAGCCCTAGCCACCTTGAAGTCCTCGCTCTCTTCGATCTCCACCTCCCACGGCCAGTCCACTGGGTTCTTAGCCGTGTCGCTCCCTTCCCTTAACCACTTAACGAGCTGGTCGAAGACCTTATCAACTAACTCTCTTTCCTTATCCTCAGCAACGGATGAATTCTCTTGCATGGTTTATCAAGACTCTTACCTTGCCCAACTTTTAAGTGTTAATTTACTTCCTTGAACCCTATTTCTTGGGAGGTGGTGGCGGGTATGTGTGCGTTGCTTGCCTTCATGAGGCACGGTAAGGCCGAGCCGAAGAAGCCTGGGGTGTCGGACTTCGAGCGGAGACTAACTGATGAGGGTAGGGAGGACGTTGAGCTAGTGGCTAGGGCCTTACCCTTCAAGCCGAGCGTGATTTACCACAGTCCGCTGAGGAGGGCTGTGGAGACTGCGGAGATAGTCTCCAAGGTTACTGGCGCGCCCATGAAGGAGGCGTGGGGGCTC
This sequence comes from Desulfurococcales archaeon, assembly GCA_027023255.1. Taxonomy (GTDB): domain Archaea; phylum Thermoproteota; class Thermoprotei_A; order Sulfolobales; family NBVN01; genus WAOL01. The sequence goes on along the minus strand of JALVVU010000002.1, from coordinate 3,876 downwards.
GAGCCTGAGCAGGCTTCGCTCTCGTCGCTCAGGGATCTTAACCCACCAGAGAATGCTGTGTTAGTGGGTCACGCACCGAGCTTGACGGAGATAGTGTCGACGCTAATAGGTGGGGGTAAGCTTAAGCTCAAGGCTGGTGGGCTCGCAGTGCTTGACGTGACCGATCTAGACTTAGGGAGGGCGACGCTCTTACTCCTAATAACTCCTGACTCGGCGAGGAGGTTGGCTGGTTTTTCCCTAGAAGCCTAGCTCCTCGTAGAAGTCCGCTGGCTCATCGTCACCCGATTCCTTCCTCTCCCAGTAGCTGGCCCACTCCCTATGGACGGGTATGTCTGACCCGGTGCCCTTCCTTTCCGCCCTATCGATCCTCACTAGTGCTGGGAGGGGTGCCATCATCCCTAGGACCACGGCCTCGCCAGTGTTCAGTGATGGGAGTAGCTGCAGTAGCTCGTCGGAGAGCGTCTCGCTGGCTCTCTGCACGTACTGTTGGTCCTTGGGCTCCACGAGCTTGAGTATTATCTTATTATTGGTTTGTGAGAGGGCATCCTCATCAACGTTCTTGGGTCTCTGACTAACTAACGCTAGCCCGACACCGAATTTCCTTCCTTCCCTAGCTATCCTCGCCACAACTCCTTTCGTTAGTGTTTTCCTGTTGTTCGGTACGAGGACGTGGGCTTCCTCAATAACCGCCAGTACGGGGATCGGGTACCCCTCACCATTAACCACGTGCCTCTTCCTCTCGTTCAGTAACCACCAGAGGTAATGGTAGGTGACCACGTCAGCCACTACCTCATCAACGCTTCCTAAGTCAAGCACGTTCGCGTGGCCCGGCTTGACCACGGACTCGAGCATGTCAGGTGCTGAGGGTGTTAGGACGGTGCCTCCGTAATTGTCTATTAGCTCCTCAAGCTTATGTATGAGGTCAAGTATGGATGTCTGATCCTTCTTCGGTATGGTTTCAATTCGTTTACTGCCTGCCCTACCTTCTCTCCCTGCCGTGTTGTAGTATTCTATAAGCTTCTCTAGGAGTAGCTCGAGGAACTTGTCCTTTCTCTTAAGTGCCTCACCGGTCTCAAACAGTTCCCTGTAGGCCTTCCTTAAGTACATCCTCTGCTTAGTCGCTCCCTCATCAAGCTTCAGTAGGGCGTAGTACTCGCTAAGCGTTAGCTTGGCTGGGTGCATCATCGGCTTAATTACGTTGGTTTTCCCCTCAACGACATCTCCGTACTCTGAATGCATGTCAATCACTAGGGCAGTCCCCCTTAACTCGCCGACAATCCTTGAGAGAAGGATCGCGACTGTGTTTGACTTACCGGCACCGGTTATGGCGAGTATCGCTAAGTGCCTGCTCACCATCCTAGGCACGTTCACGTAGAACGGAACATTAGGGTGATTAACTAGCGTCCCTAGCTTCACCCACCCGTCCTTGGTAGGCTTAACGAATATCTTCTTTAGCACCTCATCGGACGCGCTGTACACCTTAGCGGCCGGACGCGGTGGGTAGCGGGGAGTGACTAGCTCCCCTTTCCTGCTTAAGAGTGTGTGGAGCCACGACAGTATTCTTGCCTGACCAATCATGTACTCATGTCTCTCCGCACCGAACTCCGAGATCGTCGTGACGAACTCCGGGCGGATAGACGTCACCGATATCATGGGGTTACCTATTGCTGACCTCTCAACTATTCCTAAAGCGTAGGACGGCTCGGAGTCGAAGTCATACTCGACAAGCACGTACTCACCTACGCGTACGGGGCGCCTACACGTGAATGTTATCTGGGTGTGGCTCGTCTCACCTATCACGTACCCAAGGTGCTCGCCAAGCACCCAATCACGTGATTTAGGGCTACTCACCTCAGCCATTCCTCGAGCACCTCCCTACCAGTTAATAAAGGCGGAAGCCCCAGGGCCTGAATTATTATTGAGAGGGTCGTGCTCGGGATCCTAGCGACCTTATCCGCCTCGAAGAGCGGGTACGGGTACCCCTCAGCCGAGACGCTGGCTAACGCATCCATGACGGAGCGCATGAAGCCCTCATCCACCGTCGGCCCGCTCCCCTCAAGCATGGGGATCTCGACCCTGAGGACCGGGCCGCCGGGAACGAGCCTTACGTACGAGACCGCGACCTTGACTCTCGAGTAGAACTCGCCGAGACCCTCGACCTCAGGAACCTGCTTGATCCTGCGCACGCCTCCTCTCTCCCCAGCCTCGGGGAAGACTGGTTTTGAGAAGCCGGGCTCCGTTGTTAGGTACTGGAACATCATTATGTCGGGCGGGAGGATCTTCCCTTCCCTGAGGCCCTTGAAGTAGTGGGACGTCCTGCTCCTCTTAGACACGTAGATGAGCCTAGCTCCCCTCCACGCGGCCTCCCTCAGAAGGGCTCTGAATGATGCAAGCTTCTCAACGTATTCCGCGGCAGTCACGGCATCGACACGCATGTCGTGTGGCACACCATCCAGCCTCACCTCCCTACGCGCCACTAGAGGGTCCTCCCTGAGGGTTTCCGGGTTCTTGATGCCCTCCTCAACACCCTCCACTATCCTCCTGAAGATGTCTGGCCCTGAGGATTCCTTCAGCGCCTCTGCCGCCCTGTCGAACGTGTACCCTCCTCCCTCACCGCGTGGTCTGGGCTCTATTATCACCGACCTGAGGGAGCCGTCGGCGAGGATTAGCTTCACATCCTTGAGGGCGGCGACAGCCCCTACCTTGGCCTCGAGGGTCTCACGAAGTATCCCTACCCGCCCTCCGGCGGGTGATGAGAGGAGGACGTCCACGTCGGCAACCACTAGCGTCTCAGGCAACCATTCCCTCACACCTCTATGCCTGTACATTATGGTTGCCGCCGATACTGCGTAGATGGTTATTCCCTGGTACTCTCTTAGGGCCTCCCCGCCATCGACGCCTGCGAGGGAGTCCCGGGGCGCGGGCTTTGGTTCGTATGTGATCCACTCCCTACGCACTTCCTCACGTATCCCTTCCTTCGCAAGTGACTTGACCTTACTCAGGATTTCCGCCCTCTTCCTTAGGGCTACGCGGATCACCTCATCATTCAGTGTGTTAGGCACCCTCATTGTTAGGGCGTCACCTCCACCTCCTCAACCTGCGAGTACACGTCCTTGCTCACCCTGAATATCGCGTCGGCAGCCTCCTTCACGTCTTCGTCGTGAGTCACTATTATTAGCTGGGAGATTATCCTACCTTCCCGGAAGTTCTTGAGGACCTCGATTAACTGCTTCCTCCTTTCGTCATCTAAGTATTCGGTCGGCTCGTCCAGTATTAAGAAGCCTAGCCTACCTTTAGAGACTACCTGGTGGAGAGCTAGGAGGGCTGAGAGCGAAACAACTACCTTCTCACCACCCGATAGCCTGTTGAACTCGACCCACGTGCCGGGTAGCGTGGGTGACGAGAGATTAACGTTCAGGTCGTCATCTATCCTCACATCTGAGTAGCTGGTGTTGAAGAGTTCTAAGTACTTCCTCATTAACGCCTCTATGCTCCTTAACGCGGCCTGCCTCAGAAGCTTGGGGGCACCGTCAGGGCTCAGCACATTGTTCCTTAGCCAGAGCAGTACCGCGGCCTTAAAGAGGGCTTCCCTATACTCCCTCGCATCCTCCTTAGCTAGGCTTACCCACTCCTCAAGCTCCTCCACCCTCTTCCGGAGAGCCCTTAATTCAGCCTCCCTACCGGCTAGGGCCTCCCTTAACTTCTCTACCCTCTCTCTGATGTTGTCGGCGAGTTCCCTTAGCTTGCTGAGTTCCTCAATCACGGGTTTCAGCTCCTTCATCCTCTCCCTTACCTTGGCGAGTTCATCCTCAAGCCTCTTGACGTCGTTGGTTGCTGTCTTAAGCTCCCTCACCCTTTCCTCGAACCTTGCTCTCA
>JALVVU010000001.1 GCA_027023255.1 Desulfurococcales archaeon | reverse complement strand
TTCGACAGGAGGCATGAGGAGATCTACGGGTACTCAATGAGTGACGAGGTGATGGTCGTTAAGGTTAGGGTGACTGCCGTGGGTAAGGTGAGGAAGCCCTCCCTAAGGGTAGTTAAGGAAGCTATAGGTGATGGTGGGGACGCGTTAGTTGGTACTAGGGAAGCGTTCTTCGGTAGGATGGGGTGGGTCGAAGCTAAGGTGTTTAGGAGGGCCGCCCTACCGCCGGGTTCGGTGATAGCTGGGCCCGCCATGATCGAGGAGTACGACTCAGTCACGGTCGTGCCTCCCGGCTGGACATGCCGGGTGGACGGCTTAGGTAACCTATTGCTTGAGTTCAGGGGTGGGTGAGTCGTGAGCCTAGATAAGGTAACGCTCGAGGTAATCAGGTGCGCGTTGGAGTACGCGGCCGAGGAAATGGGCATTAAGTTAAGGAACTCTGCCTACTCACCAAACATTAAGGAGAGGATGGACCACAGTTGCGCGATCTTCGATGAGGAGGGCTCCGCCGTAGCTCAGGCGGAACACATACCCACGCACCTAGGCTCGATGCAGTGGGGTGTTAAAGCAACCCTAAAGTACCTGAGGGAGAGGGGGGTCGAGCTAAGGGAGGGTGACGTCGTCCTTGTAAACTACCCGTACATCTCCGGCACACACTTAAACGACGTTCTAGTAATAGCGCCCGCTCACTACGATGGCGAGTTAATAGGTTACGTCGCCAGCAAAGCCCACTACGTCGACGTCGGGGGTAAGGTACCCGGTAGCATGCCGGGCGACGCGAGCGAGGTGCATGAGGAGGGACTCATCATACCGCCCACGAAGATAGTTGAGGGCGGTGAGTTAAGGGAGGACGTCCTGGACTTAATACTGGCTAACGTGAGGGCACCGGACGTCATTAAGGGTGATTTAAGGGCTCAAATATACGCGGGTGAGGTCGGGAAGAAGCACTTGAGAGCCCTAGCAAGCAAATACGGCGTGAGGGCACTGAAGGAGGCATTTAAGGGGATCCTTGACTACGTGGAGGAGATAACGAAGGCAGCGCTAAGGCACCTACCAGACTTCAGGGTGAGGGCAGAGGACTACGTCGAGGACGTGGGTGACGGCAGTAAGGACGCCGTGATTAGGGTCGAGGTGATTAAGGATGGCGACAAGGTAATTGTTGATTACGCGGGCTCATCGCCTCAAGTGCTGGCACCGGTGAACGCACCCATAGCCGTGACGGTAGCCGCAACTACCTTCGTGCTTAAGTCCGTGATAGACCCTGAGATGCCCGTGAACGCCGGGTTCTACAGGCGAATAACGATCAAGGCACCCCCAGCAACCATAATTAACGCACAGTACCCAGCCCCCGTAGCGGCGAGCATAGAGACCGCGCAGAGGATAGTGGACGTCCTCTACCTAGCCCTATCCAAGGCACTGCCTGAAAGAGTCCCGGCAGCCTCCTGCGGCTCCATGAACAACCTACTCCTCGGAGGCCCGGACTACGAGGACGGGGGGACGTGGGCATTCTACGAAACCATAGCCGGCGGGTACGGCGGGAGGTACGGGAAGGACGGGGTTGATGCTGTGCACTGCAACATGACGAACACGATGAACACCCCGATCGAGTCCATAGAGAATGAGCTCCCCCTAATGGTTGTTAGGTACGAGATGCGTGAAGGGAGCTCAGGGCCAGGCAAGTGGAGGGGAGGCGTGGGCGTCATTAGGGCGATAAGGGTGCTCGCACCGACCGCTAAGGTGACGGTACTTGGCGAGAGGGTCAAGCACGCGCCCTGGGGGCTGAGGGGAGGCATGCCTGGGGCGCCAGCCAAATACTACGTAATCAAGAAGGACGGCAGTGTCGTCACGTTAAGAAGTAAGCAGACCGTGACTGTGTCGAGGGGCGACATAGTGGTTGTCGAGACAGCTGGTGGCGGAGGGTACGGGAACCCGAGGGAGAGGGACCCGAGGAAAGTGCTTGAGGACTACCTCAACGGCGTCATAACGCATGAAGAAGCCGTGAAGTACTATGGGGTTAGGGTGGAGTCACTGATTAAGGGCCCCGTAAGCACCGTGCAGGGTGTTGGGGGCAGGTGAAGCCTGCTGCAAGCACACTCCCTTCATCGATGAATTTTGTTATAAATAATTAAAATCTCCCTATATTGTTTAAAAATTCCTCATGATCTCAGTTAATTTCCACACGTAATACTTTAATAGAACCCCTACATAGAGTATTTGGGTAACCCTTAATCACCCTTAGCTTCTAAGGTGACCTAACGTGTCGGGCCCAGCAAGCGAGTACTGGAAGCGTAGGCGAGGCTTCATACTCGCCGCCATAGGGTCGGCAATAGGTCTTGGGAACATCTGGAGGTTCAGCTGGCTCTGCTACAAGGACGGTGGCGGCGCGTTCCTCCTGCCGTACTTCATCGCGCTACTGATCGTTGGTTTACCCTTAATAATACTGGAGTTCCTCCTAGGCAACTACTTCTCCGGATCATCACCGAAGGTATTCAGCAAGATAAGGAAGGAGTTCGAGGTGCTTGGCTGGATAGCGGTGATAGACGTCTTCATAATAGGTACTTACTACGCCGTTGTCCTGGCGTGGGTCATGGACTACATAGGTCTCTCAGCGATGAACGCGTGGGTATCGGCGGGCGGTGCAGGGAAGCTGTTCTCATGGCTAATAGGGTCGCCGTGGCTAGTGCTCATCGGCCTACTCCTGACGTGGTTCATAACGTGGGTAACGGTATTCAAGGGCGTTTCAGGGGGGATCGAGAGGGCGTGTACGTTCGCCATACCTACCCTCTGGGTGCTCTCAGCAATCCTAGTGATTAGGGGCATCACGCTACCGGGTGCGGACACCGGGATTAACTGGTACTTAACACCTAACTGGGCGGCCCTAGGTAATGGGCAGGTGTGGATCGATGCCTTCGGCCAAATACTGTTCACGCTGAGCGTCATGGCCGCCCCACTCATCGTTTACGCCAGCTACATGCCCAAGAAGTCGGAACTACCCAACTCAGCATGGATAACGGCGTTCGCCAACTGCGGCTACAGCTTCTTCTTCGGCTTCGCTACTTGGGGCATCATAGGTTACTTAATGGCGATAAACCACGTAACGAACCCCGCCCACCTCAAGGTCCCGCTAGGTGGCGGTGGCCTAGCGTTCGTCACCATACCCACGGCGGTCAGCAAGCTACCCGGGGCTCCAGTGACTTCAGCGGTCTTCGGCACGATATTCTTCATAATCCTATGGCTAGCGGGCTACACCTCACTAATATCCATCGTGGAGCCCATGTACGCCGCCCTAAGGGATAAGTTCGGCGTGACTAGGAGGGCAACCGTGAGCGCGATCTCCGTGCTCTCAATAATCATAGGGCTGGCGTTCGTCATCAACCCAGGCTACATAGACCCCGTCGACTTCATCACCGGCACAACCAACCTTATCTGGGTGGTGATGCTCGAGTCAATCATAGCCGCCTACTACCTAGGCGTGAAGAAGCTGAGGGACTACGCCAACCCGTACGCCGAGCTGAAGCTTGGTGCGTGGCTCGACGCCCTACTAATGATAGTCGCGCCAGCATCCCTAGGCATAATCCTGGTGTACGGCCTCCTATCAACTAAGGCAATCACTCCGCTATCAGCCGTAGTGCTCCTAGCCATCATAATAGCGTCAATACTCATAGCGGGCATGAGCTGGAGGAAGAAGGAGGGGGGTGAGGCGGCATGATATCCGGCGCGGCAATCGGGATGCTGATCTTCGGGATAGTCGTGCTCTACATCTTCGGCCTAGGCTGGGGAATACTCAGGGCATGGAGAAAGAAGGAAGCCAAGCCCGAGGAAAGCAGTCAGTAGCGTAGCTGTCTAACGGATCAATTTGTTTTTCCTCTGTGAAACCCGTCACCCCCTCCCTTGTAATAACCTTTGCCTTGCCATACACCAATAACGAGTAAATGGTGGCTTAAGGTTCATACCGCTGAAAGTTAGGTTGATCACTTGAGTAGGCTTGCATTAATAGCAACTATCACCGTGCTTAGCGACATGAGCAGTGCCCCCGCGGCTGGCGGCATTAGGAACCCCGCCCAGTAGAACACCCCTGCGGCCGCCGGTATGGCGAAGGCGTTGTACCCTACGGCCCACGCTAGGTTCTGTTTTATCTTGCGGTAGGTCCTCCTAGATAGCTCGATTACCTTCAGCACGTCCCTGGGGTCGTTTTTAACGAGGATTATGTCTGCTGACTCGATAGCCACGTCGGTCCCGGCGCCTATCGCTATGCCTACGTCTGCCTCGATTATTGCTGGGGCGTCGTTGATGCCGTCCCCAACCATCGCAGTGATTAGTCCCCTATCCCTAACCTTCCTAACGACTGAGGCTTTCTCATGTGGAAGTACCTCGGCGTAGTACTCATCTATGCCTAACTCCCGAGCAACGTGCTCAGCTACGTACCTATTATCACCCGTCAGTAAGATAGGCTTGATACCCATTTCCTTGAGTCTGGCAATCGCTTCACGGGACTCCTCACGAACCACGTCACCTAGGATTACCGCGCCAACTAGCTCATTGTTAACAATCACATATACTGCGGTCTTCCCTGTCCTCACAGCGTTAGAGACTTCCTTAGGCACGTTAATGCCTGCCTCCTTAAGGTATGTTGGCCCGACGATCATTGAGTGCTGCCCATCCACTAAGCCCTCGACCCCGATGCCTGGGAGGGTCCTCACACTCTCCGGCCTCGCGTACTTTATTCCTGCTTCCTCAGCGTACTTCACTATGGCCTCAGCTATTGGGTGGTTACTCCCATGCTCTAGGGAGGCGGCAACCCTAATCACTTCCTCCATGCCGTACCCTTTCTTCAGCGGGATTACTCCCTCAACCCCTAACCGCCCCTCAGTGAGGGTGCCTGTCTTATCGAATACCACTGCCTGAATATTCCTCGCCACCTCGAAGGACACCCTCTTCCTGACGAGTATGCCGTTGCTTGCCGATATAGCGGTGGACCTAGCTATGACCAAGGGTATCGCCAGCCCTAGGGCGTGAGGGCACGTAATGATCATTACCGTGACGGCCCTTTCGAGGGCGTAGAGGGTGCCGAACCCAGCTACAAACCAGGCGGTGAAAGTAGCGGCGCCGGAGGTCAGCGCTATCAGGGTTAACCACTTAGCCGCCCTATCAGCTATGTCCTGAACCTTGGACTTACTCATCTGTATCTTCCTAACCAACTCGATGACTTGGGACAGGTAAGTGTCCTTACCGACCCCCACAGCCTTAACGACTATGGTTCCGTCGAGGTTTATCGTCCCGGCAATCACCTTGTCCCCAGGCCCCCTATACACGGGCTTGGACTCACCCGTGATGAGTGCCTCGTCTAAGCTCGTCCTACCCTCAACTATCACGCCGTCAACGGGGACCTTCTCACCTGGCTTAACGAGTAACTTGTCGCC